>NZ_CABQXJ010000137.1:0-2002 GCF_902468165.1 uncultured Intestinibacter sp. | reverse complement strand
ATTGATAGTTTAAAAAGATAATAAATTTATTATAAGGAGCTGTCGCAATAGCGGGTAAAAAAATCCGCTAGCGATAGCTCTTTTTCTATATTTTCAAAAAAATAATTGTACATTTTCGATTAAAATCAAATTGAATATAAAAATAGACGCACTTAAATAAGCCTAATGAAAAAAGGCTTTAAAAATTTAAATTATGCAGTTTTCTTTAATTCAAATAAATGCTTACCAGTTCGGTTAGCCTGTATTTTGTTATGCAATTTATTTATATTATGAGCTACAGCAAGTAGTATACTTTCTGCTAAGACATTATTTTGTCCACGGCACATAAACCTTCTAAAATTCATATCATGCTTTAATTGAGCAAAAGAACCTTCTGCTTGAATACTTCTATTCATTCTAAGTAAACAACCTTCATCAGTAATAATTCTCGTTAAATCTTCTTTTCTTTGCCTATTAAACTTTTTTGAAGTTTCAAATTTTTTAGTTCTTTCTTCTAATGGTATTTTAGAATTATTCCCTTTAATACATTTGTTCTTGTAATTACAGTCACTACAATCCTCACATATATAAATTGTTTTTTCACTTTTATATCCAGTTTTAGATTTTACAAATTTTGTGCCTGACATTTTTAGTTTTTTACCATTTTGACATATAAATAAATCACTCTCAGCATCGTAGTCCATATTCTCTATTCTACTAATGTCATTCTTGTATTTTCTTGTTTTAGATATTTCATAATTAGCAGGTTTAATAAAAGCTATTTGATTATTATCTTCAATAAATGAGTAATTTTCTTCGCTTTCATATCCAGCATCAGCAACTATTTTTAAATATTTAAAATTCAAATTTTCTTCCATCCCCTTAAGAAATGGTATCAATGTAGTTGTGTCTGTTGGTTGATTACCAACAGTAAGCCACGTAATATATTCAGCATCAACACCATGCTGCACATTATAAGCTGGTTTAAGTTGTCCATTTTTCATAGCATCTTCTTTCATTCTCATAAATGTAGCATCAGCATCTGTTTTTGAATAACTATTTCTATTGCCGCAAGTGTATACCTTTTTATTGTATTCTTTAAATTTTAAAAGATATTCTTCAAGCTTTTCTATAGACTTTTGTAAAGTAGTTTTTTTCTTACCACATCCGTGGACGAATTCTATTCCTTCTAATTTTTTTAACTCATAAAGTTTTTTCCTGAGCTTCTTTACATGCTTCATTTGTACTTTATCCTTATAAATTAATTTAATGCCATAAAATTCTTCACACTCTTTTACAAGGTCGGCTATCTTAGTTAATAGTTTAGCCATATTTTTTGTAATAGCTTTCTTCCAAACAAAAGTATATTTATTAGCACAAGCTTCTATTTTAGTACCATCAATAAATATAGATTCACCTGATATTTCCCCAATTTTATAAAGAAAATTGGTTACTTCTGTTAAGATTTTTTCAGCACATGGAGCAAAATGTAAACTTCTAAACCTTGCAAATGTTGAATGATCCGGAGGCGAAGCACCCTCTAGTAGAAACATAAAATTGATATCTCTTCGACATGCAGTTTCTATATCTCTTGAAGAATAAAGTCCATTCATATATCCATAAAGCATAATTTTCAGCATATTCATTGGCTGTACTTGATTTTCTCTTATTCTAAAATAAGTAGAATATAGTCTAGTTAAATCCATCTCCTCTACAAACTGACTTAGTAATCTCACCGAATCATTTTCTGGAATTATGCAATCTATATCAAAAGGAAGTTTTAATTGATAAAACTTTCGATTTAAAGTATAATTTTGTTGTAAGATTTTTTTTGTTAGCATGAAAAATATTTTACCATAAATCCTAGGCTTATAGAGTCTGGGATTTATTTTTTTTTTGCAAAAGGGGCCTCGCACTAATTATTTAGTGCGACAGCCCCATCTTATAACATTGATAAAATAAATTTTAATTCTAAAAAATAAAACCTACTATATCAAAACTGTCTATTTTCATACTTATACTT
>NZ_CABQXJ010000136.1:0-2090 GCF_902468165.1 uncultured Intestinibacter sp. | reverse complement strand
TTTTGATTTAATAAATTAAAGCTGTTGT
Organism: uncultured Intestinibacter sp.; assembly: GCF_902468165.1. Lineage (NCBI taxonomy): Bacteria > Bacillati > Bacillota > Clostridia > Peptostreptococcales > Peptostreptococcaceae > Intestinibacter > uncultured Intestinibacter sp. The sequence goes on along the minus strand of NZ_CABQXJ010000136.1, from coordinate 2,062 downwards.
TCATAGAAAAACTTATCATATATGTAATTATTGATAAAATAACCAGACTAATAATACATTCTAATGTTGTAAAACCACTTCGTTTCAATCTATTCATTCCTTTTTATATGAATTATTTCCATATATTTGTTTTATATACAAAAATAAGAGAATAATTTTTCAATCATTCTCTTATCAAAAAATATTAATTTATAAATTATAAATTTTTTTAAATTCTTCCTCTATAAAATTATCACCGATAAATATATTCGATTTATTGTGATAATATTTTTTATCGTCTATACTTTCTAATTGAATACTTATATCGTTAAATTTATTTTTTATTTGTAAATCACCATTATATAAATTTAAGACTAATTTACAAAGTAAAATGCTCGTATCTATTATTTCTTTTTCCTGAGGATTGATATTTTTTATATTATCTTTACTGTCGTGATATATATGTATATTGATTTTTTGTCTATTCTTATTTATATCAAAATTTATCACTTCTTTCTTATCTGAACACTTATACATAATTGATAATAATCTAGTTATTACTTTACTTATATTGTGTGAATCTATAAAAGTAAATATTTCTTCTTCATTTGTATCGAATATTATATCTACACCTTTATATGTATTTAATCTTATTACTATATCTTCTAGTATTTCAACTATATTGTAATAATTTCTATTATCTTTATAAGACTCTAAGTTTAGTTTTTCAAGCGAAATCAAATTATCAATCAACGTCATCAGTATTTGTATATTCTTTAATTCTTTATTTAATAAGTTTACTTGTTCAATTTCTACAATATTGTTTTTTTCACAAAGAGATCTTGTGAGTTGATTTTTTAAGTATATTAGGTTGACTGGTGTTTTTAATTCATGCGATAAATTTATTAAAAATTCATTTTTTAATTTTTTACTGTATGTATCTTCCTCCATCTTTTTCTTAATAATTTCGTCTTTAACATTTTGTGTTACATCTCTAAAAACACCTATAGTTATATTTTTTTGATTTATATTCAATACCATATTTGCAAATTTTAAATATACATCCTCATCTAAACAATTTTTTATTTTCTTATTTTTAAATGTCATATTAAAAGACATATCACAATAAGTTAAGTCAGATGAATTTATTAAGTCGTACATATCTGATATTTTCAATTTATGTTGTTGTAATATTTTATCAAAACTCTTATTAGTATATTTTATTTTGTTAGTATTGTGGTCTAGTACAAATACAGCTTCTGATATTATATCGACAAATAATTCATATTTTTTCTTTGTTAAATTCATCTTATCCACTAGAGATTTTTGTTCTGTCATATTTTTCAAAACAATTAAGTTGTGTTTTTTATTTTCAAGTTCAATTCTATCTATATAAAAATTTTTATTATATTTGTCTATAGAGTATTCTATATTACCTTTTATATTTTTATCCAAGATAATATTCATCATATTTTTATCATATATAGAGTCTTTATTTTGGTATATTATTTTATTATCTTTTTCTAAAATTATATCATATGGTATGTTTTCAACTATATTCTTAAATCCTGTATAAGTTGTGGTATAGTCTTGTAAATTACTTTGTAATGAAATATTAGTTTTTACTAATAATATCCCCATAGTTCCTTCAAGTAAGATGTTTGGATATAGATTATATTTACTATATTCATTTTCACTTTGCTTTAGTTCAAACTCTAAATCCTCACAACTATAAAGTGTATTATATATATTTTCTAATATGATTAAATTATCGGTATTATTTTTATCAAAGAAAGTTTTAAATCTCTTAATTTTATATAAACTCATCTCTCCAAACACATATTCATATACATATGTTAGTGTTTGGTCTATAAAATATAGCTTAGTATTTGAGTTTAGTAGTAGCTCTTTAAAGCTATCAATATTTTTATTTAGTATATTTTCTCTTTTTATATTTTCTTGTCTCAAAATATATAGTTTAGAATTATATATTTTTGTATTTATATTTAATCGAATAAAAATAAACCATTATTACGGGTAAGTGATGAAGGAAATCTTTGTTTTACAACGTGCCGAAAATTTA
>NZ_CABQXJ010000135.1:0-2124 GCF_902468165.1 uncultured Intestinibacter sp. | reverse complement strand
TATAATTTCCAACCTATTAACTAAAGCAACGGACGAAGTCGTTGGCGCCATGAGCGAAGCGAATTTTTTCATACATAAAATTAATAAATATCATCTTCTTCTAATTCAATTAAGCCTTTAGAATCTAAGAACTCTTGTTGTAATTCTAAAACCATCTCGATTTGCTCTTCTGTTAAATCATCAGCGCATCTGTCGTATATAAATTCAACCATTTCTTCTATTGAAACTTCCATCATTATGTATCCCTCCTTTATTTTTATTGCGAATAATATAATACAGGAAAAAGTAGGATAAATCTTGTGGTAATTTATGTAATATAGTGATGGAGATATTTTTAATAAAGCCTAAATAAAGCATAATTTATAGAATTACATTTTGTTTAAAAATTATATATCAGTAAAATAATAAATAAAGATATTAATAAAATAATAAATAAAAAGACGTATTTTAAATAAAAATACGTCCAAAATTTAAATTTATAAATATAAAATACTTTCTTATTTATCTAATGCTTTTCCAGTAAAAGCAAGTGGTAAAAGCTCACCTAAAGTATACTCTTTGTAATCATTTATATCTTTAGCCATTATAACTTTAAATGTATCTAAGTCACAAAATTCAGCCATAACTTGTCTACATACTGCACAAGGTGCACAATAATCACCTTCCCCTTGTTTAATGCCGTCTTTGTTTCCAACAACAGCTATAGCCACAAAGTCCATTTGGCCTTCTGAGATAGCTTTAAAAAATGCTGTTCTTTCAGCACAGTTAGTTGGTGTAAATGCAGCATTTTCTATATTACATCCTTGATATATTGTTCCATCAGATGTAAGAAGTGCAGCACCAACATTGAAGTTTGAGTATGGTGTGTAGCAAAACTTTTGAGCCTCAAATGCTTTTTCTATTAATAATTCTCTATTTATCATTGTTTTTTCCTCCACATTTTCTTTGAAAATTTGATACATTGTCATTAGGAGACATAATCAAATGCATAAGTTTATCCATTTCATTGACTTTTATAAAGCCTTTGTTGTATTCAATAAGTTTTTCATTTACTAATTCTTTAATAATTCTATTTACACTTCTAATATTAGATCCAACGCCTTCTACCAAAATATCTTTGTGAACAGTATCTATATTATGTTCATCAAGAAAGTTCCATAAAAAGAAGATAAGTCTTGATTTTAATGGGTAAGTTACATTGGCTCTACTATTTATAGATGTATAATACATTTTTTCAGAAACCTGAATATGTATAAAAAATGAAAAATCACTATCTGATTTAATCCATTTTAAAAAATGAGATTTTGGTATTTTTATAGCTTGGCAAGGTTCTATAGCTTCCACAAAATTTAATATTGGTTTGTCAATAAAGGCCTCTAATTCGCCAAATATCTCATAATTGCAGTAGATGCGCTCTAAATATTTAACTCCAGTAGGTGTCAGGGAATACACCTTAACCTTTCCAGTTTTTATAATGTACACAAAATCAGACTTTTCATTTTGAATTAAGATTTTATCAAATGTATTAAAGTTTATATTTGAAAAACTATTTTTTATAAAGTCTGGACACGTATCTAAATAGAAAGATAGTTTGTTCATTTTAAATCTCCTCATAAACACTTTGAGTAAAGTATAATGATTATATCACAATAAATATTAAAATCAATAAGTATAATTGAATTAGGGGACAAATGTCCAAAATAAAAGTTTATATAATATATTATAAATAAATAAAAAATAATGAAATTAATAAAAAAAAAATAAAATAAAATACAATTAAATAATTTAATTAATGCTGATGCAGAATTTAAAGAAACAAATGCGAAATATTATAATGAAACTGATAACGCCAAAGTAACTGCCTATAATAATGCTATAGCTGAAGGGAAAACAAAAGCAGCGAAAGCACCTATTTCACAAGCAGAAATAAATGCTATTGTAGCAAAAATCAATACTGCGAAAAATGCATTAAATGGAAAACCAACTGATTATTCAAAATTAAGAGAGCTTTATAATGAGATTGACTCAATAAAAAATAGTCCACAATATTATAATGCAGACGAAGTAGCACAAAGCGCTTATGAAGCAAATATAGATGATGTAAAAGTAGTAATTGAAGGTCTA
>NZ_CABQXJ010000134.1:0-2569 GCF_902468165.1 uncultured Intestinibacter sp. | reverse complement strand
TAATGATAATAAAGAAAAAGTTTGCTCAAATTAAATTGAATTATCTTTTTACTTATAAGTAAATATATTTAAAAATATACAAATAAATATATTCAAATAATATATAACTTGAAATTATCGTAAAAATATAATTAAAGAGAGGTGATATTTATTGTGAATAAAAATATGGATATGGCTACAAAAATAGCAAAAAAAGTTTCAGAAAAGGGCGGTAGAACGTTTTTCGTTGGAGGTTATGTACGAGACGAACTATTAAAAATAGAAACAAAAGATATAGACATAGAAGTACACGGTATAGATGTAGATTGTTTAGTAGATATACTTGAATCTCTGGGAAATGTCCAAAAAATTGGAGCTTCTTTTGGTGTTTTTAATTTAAAAGGATATGATATAGATATAGCTATGCCGAGAAAAGAAATATCTAATGGAAGAGGTCATAGAGATTTTGAAATATATGTAGACCCGTTTATAGGATATGAACAAGCTGCAATAAGAAGAGACTTTACTATAAACTCTATGATGAAAGATATACTTACTGGAGAGATTATAGACCCATTTTGTGGAATAGAAGACTTAAAAAATAAAAAACTAAAGCATATAAATGATATTTCATTTTGTGAAGATCCTCTTAGAGTATTTAGAGCTGCGCAATTTGCATCTAGATTTAAATTTGAAATTGATAAAGGAACTATAAAACTTTGTTCAAGTATGGATGTGTCATCTCTTGCCTTTGAAAGGGTATTTGAAGAATTAAAAAAAGCATTGTTAAAATCAACAGAGCCATCAATATTTTTTACTTCTTTAAAAGAGATGAAACAACTGTCATTTTGGTTTAAAGAAGTAGAAGACTTAATTGGAATAGAACAATCAAAGATACATCATCCAGAAGGCGATGTATTCACACATAGTATGATGGTTTTAGATGAAGCGGCAAAATTAAAAGATGAAGCTGAAAATAAATCATCATTTATGTTAGCTGCGCTATGTCACGATTTTGGAAAAATCTCTACTACAAAATTAAGAAAAGGTAAGCTTACTGCATATGGTCATGAAGTTGAAAGTGTTAATTTAGCACATGAATTTTTAAATAGACTTACAAATAAAATAAGTCTAAAAAAAGAAGTATTAAATTTAGTAAAGCTTCATATGAAACCAAATCAAATGTATAATACTTCAAAAAAGAAATCTATGATGAAATTATGGGATGATGCAATACATCCAAATGATTTAATATTACTTGCAAAAGCTGATTCTCTTGGAAGAGGAATTGATAAAGATTATAGCGAGATAGAAATGGCGCTTCGCGCTTCATTAAAAGATTATGAAGAGCTTATGAAAGAACCAGAAGTAAGTGGCAAAGATTTAATAGAGCTTGGCCTAAAACCTGGAGTCCAATTCTCTGAATATATAAAATTAGGTCATAAACTTCATTTATCAGGATTAAGTAAAGAAGATATATTAAAACATATATCAAATAATATAAAGAAAAACCAAGATATATAAGTAAATTTTAAAATTACTTTTATCTATCTTATTATTTACAATAATATTTTTTAATTCTAGATATTTTACAATTTTAAGCATAATTATAGGTTTGGTAAATAAAGATATATGTGCCAATATCAATATAAAAGACTATAAATCTTATGTAAAGGTTAAAATGAATAGACCGTTGGTCTAACCTTTACAACGACTTATAGTCTTTTTTTATTTATTTAGGCACAATATCTTTGATAAAAGTTTTACTTTTTCACAATTTAAGTACAGCTATCACTTAATACATATTATAAAAATTCAAAATTAAATGTTGTTATATATTTATTATTTTTATTAAAATCTATAATTTCTAGCTAAATCACAAAAATCATCTTCTAAAAAAGTCCCATTAAAAAGAATAGACCCTATAGAAGTACATATATTTGATTTATTATCTTTATTATTCCAAGTTAATTTGTGGTTAAATACTTCTTCGGACATCTTTTGAAGGTCCATGCCCATAGCTTCCATAGAATATCTCATCTTTTCTGGATGGTAGCAATGTTTATTATCTAAAAATGCACATCTTTCACATAAATTACAAGATCCGCACGCAGTTTTAATACATTCAAAATCGATTTGCATCTTAGAAAGCAAATCTTCTAAAGTATTTCTATTTTGAACATAAGCTTCCATAAATTCTTCTCCTTCTTCAACTTCACTTGTAACTTGAACTAATAGAGAATTAGTATAGTCCGCTGAATATTCATCAAATCGAGGACTATTTGGTGGGCAAGACCAATTTGTATTGTAATTTGGACAACCCTCTGCACATAAATTCAAAAGATAATCGCGTTTCATATATTTTATTAAATCTTTATTCTCGCAGACAATAGCTTTTAAGTTGAATATTTTTCCGTTTTTTTCAAACTTAATATTTTTCATTTTATCACCCCTATAAAAATTGATATTTATCTGATTATATATAAATTCACTAAAAAGCTTTATTTTCCTTCATTGTTTTAGAGTTTTTTGTAAATATATGTAACACGGTCTTGGAAAAGTTAAATTTTTAACACAATCAGACAAAAAA
>NZ_CABQXJ010000133.1:0-2684 GCF_902468165.1 uncultured Intestinibacter sp. | reverse complement strand
TATTTTGATGTTTTTGATGACACCTTGATAATCACAATATATAATTTTATTTAATTTTTATTATAATATAAAAAGAGGTAGGAGAAAATAAAGTATTTATATACTATTTTACTCATACCTCCTATTTTTTTATTCTAAAATTTATAAATTTTATTTATTAAAACATCATTTTCTCTATTTGTCTTGTCATTTCTACTGCATCATCGAAAAATGATTTTACATCGACTACTGTTTCACTTACATTTGCAAATTCTGCGGCAAATGTAGCCACATGACTTTCTATAACACTTCCCACATCTGAGATACAAGATTTATAATTTTTATTTTTTACTCTATCTATAAAATCTAAAAATAGCTTTTCATCAGTATTTTCTTGGTCTAGTTTTATTATTTTTTCATCAGTATTTAAAAAACTTTTTATTTTTATTTCTTTTTGTTTAAATGATGCCTCTACTTCACCTTCTTTAAAGAAAAGTCTTATTTTTTTATCACTTTCTTTTGTAAATGCATTTATATTGAAGTTTGAAGTTACTTTATTGTCAAATTTAAATATACTAGTTAAATTATCACAGACATCATTATCACAATAAAATACACATTTACCATAAGGTCCTTGCTTTAATATAGCTTCTAGATTGTCTTTTGTAGGATTTATATGTACTGAATTATTTATAAGTTTGTCTTCTTGTAGATATATTTTTTTAGCTGAAAATGGACATAACTCTTCTTCTCCACATCTAAAACAATTTTCACTCATTTTTGTGTTGAAGTTTTCCCAATTAAATATTCTTAAATCAGAAAAACAAGATACCTTTTGGCACTTACCTTTACTCAGATTTATCATCATGTCTATATCTTGACAGCTATTTGTAAGCATTATTGTTGCAGTGTCGCTTGTTATTCTCCAGTTACCTCTAACATAATTATGGACAAAGTTTTGATATCCTATATCAACGTTATATGAAATATTTATTAAATCGCCTAGTTTTTTATCATCTACTATTTCTTTTAATTTTGTATAAAAACTAGAGTATCTATTGTTGTAGGCCACCATAAACAATCTGTCTTTGTTTTTTAAGCTGTATTCTTTTAGATGAACAAGCTCATCTAAACTATTTGCTACAGGTGTCTCAACCAAAACATCGTATCCTTTGACTAATAATACTTGTGCTGTGTCGTAATGCAAAAGGTCATAATGAGATATTATAACAGCATCTGCTAACTTATCATGAGCTATAAAGTCATTTAAATTATCAAATACCATATCTTTATCTACTGGATATTTTTCTAAAAATAGATCTCTTCTTCCCTTTTTATTTTCGACAAAAGCAACTATTTCACACTTATCTTTGTATTTTGCTATTAAAGGTGCATACGTATATGCACCTCTAAGACCTGTCCCTATAATAGCTAATTTTACTTTTTCCATACTAAATTCCCCTTTTCTTAAAGTGCTAATTATTCCGTATGGTTTAATTATAGTATATTTATGTAGATTGTAGGGAAGTTTATTTCTCTTGAATTTGTTTTAATGATTTATCTTTATTTTCGATTTTATCTAATTTTTTATTGTATAAGAACATATCAAATGCAGCGGCAAATACTATTAAATATCCTATTATACTCATCATATCAGGATGTTCTCCAAAGAATGCTATTCCTAAAATTGCTGAACATATTATACCACTGTAGTCGTATATAGATATTTCTTTAGCTGGTGCAAATTTATACGCAAGTGTAACACCGAATTGACCTATACTTGCAAATATACCAGCAAGAAGTAGATATACAACTTGTATAATTGTCATAGGTTTATACACAGCTACACAAATAGGTAAAATAACTATAAGTGAAAATGCTGAGAAGAAAAATACTATTGTGTAGTAATCTTCTTTATTTCCTAAAGCTCTAACACAAGTATATGCAAGAGCTGCTCCTATAGCACCTAAAACACCTACTAAGTAAGGTAGTACTTCTACATTAAAACTCGGTTTTATTATAAATAATGCTCCAATAAACGCCACACTTACCATTGTAATTTGTTTTAAGTTGATTTTTTCTTTTAAGAATAATGCACAGAATATAACAACTAAGAATGGACTTAATTTATTTAACATATTTGCATCTGATAATACTAATCTGTCTACTGCATAATAATTGCATATAATTCCTATAGTACCAAATGTAGATCTTAAGATTAGTATTTTTCTGTTTTCTTTTTTACCGACTAAGCTACCCTTGTGTTTTATAATTAAATATAGGGCTATTACAGCTGCCACTAAATTTCTAAAGAATGTTTTTTGGAAACTTGGTAAATCCCCGGCTAATTTTATAAATGCCGACATAATCGCAAAACCACATGCAGAAGCGATTATACAAAGTATACCTTTTATTCTGTCTGACTTGATTATTTTTTCCATATTTTAAGCGATAATTTAAATTTTTAAACTTCGCAAATGTCACCTCCTCATAATCTATCCTTTAAAATTTGATGTATATTAATTTAAATTGTATAAATCGACATAATAAGATATTAATATATAATATCTCTATTAATATGCCCTTTCAATTTATTAATAATACTATCCCAATTTATTATTGTATATTTTATTTTTTAATCCGTCAAATAATAAATTGATTAATAAATCTTATATACTTAATTATAAATATAAAGTATAAACAAA
>NZ_CABQXJ010000132.1:0-2941 GCF_902468165.1 uncultured Intestinibacter sp. | reverse complement strand
TGAACTAGCTGTTACTGTTCCGCAACTTGCCGCATCAACTTGAGTTGTTACTCCTAACGCAGCTACTACTGCTCCTACAATTACCGACGTTTTAACAAATTTCTTTAACATAAATTATTTTCCCCCTAAATCCTTTTTTATTCCGAAAATCTTTATTGTAAATACTTTTTATTGTAAATAATTCTTGATTTTAATGTACTTAAAACTCGTTTAAGTAATTTCTATTTTCTGATTACTTTTCTTTTTTATTCCTTTTAATACAAATATTATATTACATTTTCGTAACTTTTGAAACCTTTTTTTGCAAAAAAGTTACATGTTTGTTACTTTTTTAATGCAATTTTTCTAATTTTTTTCTATTAAACCTTAGTAATTGCAATGGCTTTACTATTTTTGTAATTTGTAACTTTTTTGTTAAAATTTATTTTTTATTTTTTGTATATAATTCATAAATTTGAACAATAATACTATTGTAATTTAAATATTTAACTCAATCTCCCCCAATTTAATTGAGCTTTCATTCCCCCAAATGAAAGCTCTTATTTTTTATAAAAAGTTACAACTAAACATCTAATTCAAATATGCTTGAAAATTTTTATTCTTATATGCTAATTTAAATATTAATTACTATATTAAGTTGGAGGCAATAATGATTAAAATAGGAAAAATAAATTTAGATTGTGATTTTGAATATAGAACAATTCGAGAAGAAGATGATGATTTAGACCTTTATGTAGACGTAAATTATAGATGTTTAGATATAAATCTTGGTGATGATAATTTCTTTAACTCTAGAATACAATTCCCATTTGTCAGATCTATACTACTTAGAATAAATAAAAACATGGAAACTATTACTGTTCATTTAATGAGAGATATCGATTTATTCTCTGCATTTGCAAACTTTGAATTAGATTTAACCGACCAAGTTCTTTGCATAAAAAATGAATACGAAAAGGTAATAATGTCTAAAATCATAATAGATAAATAACAGATCAAAATAAGGGAGTTTTACCTCCCTCCTTATGCTTATAAATACTCTGTTATCTTTACAATATAATTTAAATTTATATTTATTATATTGTCTATGTTAATATCTTTATTTATTGTATAATAAGTATTGCATTATAACAAATATCATACTTAATTTATACATTATTTTTTTTATATGAACAAATATATGTGCCTATTTGTTATAATAAGTTTATTAATGATATATTTTTGAGGATTAGGTTAATCCTTAGTTAAAATAAGAATATATTCTAATTATTTTTTTAGATAGTTGAAAGGAGTTATTTATATGAGTTTATTAGTTTTTGGACACAAAAATCCAGATACAGATAGTATATGCTCTGCTATTTCATTAGCACACTTAAAAAACCAAATAGGAGTTGAAGCTACTCCTTACGCTTTAGGAGAAGTTAGAAAGGAAGCTCAATATGCTTTAGATTATTTCGGTGTTCAAGCTCCTGAAGTTCTTGAAGACGTAAAAATACAAGTTAAAGATTTAAGTTACGATAGAATAAAATCTTTAAAACCTAGCGATTCAGTTTTAAACGCTTATAACACAATGATAGAAAAAGGAACAAAAACTTTACCAGTAGTTTCTGCTGACGGAAAATTCCAAGGTATAATAACAATGGTAGAGATAGCTAAAAGTTTAATGTACCAACATTTCAGAAAGGTTAATATACCTCTAGAGAATGTTTGTTACAACTTAAAAGGTGAAGTATTAGTAAAATGCGGTGATTCTTTCAGCGGTAGAGTAACTACTTTATCTTACGGAATAGAAGAAATAATGAACCTTTTAGGTGAAGGCGACATAGCTATAGTTGGTAACAGATATGATATAATCGAATACGCTATAGATACTAAAGTTGCATTATTAATATTAACAGGAAAAGCACAACTTAACGAAGAGTTAACAGCATTAGCAAAAGCTAACGGTGTTACTGTTATATCCGTTGATTGTGATACATATACTGCATCTAATTTAATAAATCAATGTGCAGAAATAGAAGATATCATAACTAAAGAAAACTTAGTTTTATTCAACGAAAATGATTATGTTGATGATGTAAAAGAAACTATGTTAAATACAAACTTCAGAGCTTATCCAGTTATAGATAATGATGGACAATTCTTAGGATTAGTTTCTAGAAGACATTTATTAAACCCAACTAAGAAAAACGTAATATTAGTTGACCACAACGAATTTGCTCAAAGTGCTGATGGTATAGAACAAGCAAACATAGTTGAAATAGTTGATCACCACAAAATAGGTGGTATATCTACTGACTTACCAATATCAGTTAGAGTTGCTCCAGTTGGATGTTGTTCTACTATAGTATACAACTTATACAAAGAACATAAAGTAGAAGTTCCTAAACACATAGCTGGTTTATTATTATCTGCAATATTATCAGATACATTAATATTCAAATCACCAACTACTACTGAATTAGATAAAAAAGCAGTTTTAGAATTAGCTGAAATAGCTGGTGTTGATTATGAAGCTTACGGAATGGATATGTTCAAAGCTGGTACTTCTTTAGATGAATTCTCTATAGAAGAAATAGTAAACATGGACTTCAAAGAGTTCAACATGAGCGGAAATAAAGTTGGTATAGGACAAGTTATGACTTTAGATATAGATTCTATATTAAATAAAAAAGACGAATACTTATCTTATATAAACGGTACTGACTACGATATGTTAGTATTAGCTATAACAGATATAATAAAAGAAGGTTCTTACTTATTATACAAAGCTAATGATTCAGTAATATCTGAAGCATTCAACGTTGATGCAAATCAAGGTGTATTCGCTGAAGGTGTAGTTTCTAGAAAGAAACAATTAGTACCTAACTTAACTAATGCAGTTAAAAATATGTAATAAAAATATCTAGATTATAGATATAAAATATATATAATAAAAAAT
>NZ_CABQXJ010000131.1:0-2951 GCF_902468165.1 uncultured Intestinibacter sp. | reverse complement strand
TTAAAAAATAAAATAAACTATATGTATTCACTATATAAATATATTTTTATATTTAATTTAAATAAAAATAGTATTAGATTTTAACTAAGAGTTATAACCTAATACTATTTTTATTAATCACATTTTATAAGTTTGCCTACTATTTCTTCACATATCTCATTTATTGTTTTATTATCTGTAGATACTATAATATCACTTGCATTTAAATATTTTTGCTCCCTTTGTTTCATTAAATTTGATATAAATTCTATATTCATGTTTCCATTTAATAGAGGTCTTTCATTACTATATCTAACACGTTCAAATATAGTTTCTGGTGATGCTGTAAGTAGTACAACCTTTCCACTTTGTTTCATATATTCTACGTTTATATCTCTAAGGGCCATACCTCCGCCACATGAAATTATAGTATTTTGTCTTTGTTTTAAAGATATTAAGGTATTTGTCTCACATTTTCTAAAATACTCTTCACCTTTTATTTTAAACATCTCTGCAATAGTCATACCTTCCATCTTTACTATATGCGCATCTGTTTCTATTTCTTCCATAGATAGCATATGACTTAAGTAAGAAGACACTGTAGTTTTTCCAACTCCCATAAATCCAATTAAGAATATATTATATGCAAATAAATTTTTAGCTTGTATCTTTTTGCCATTATCTACTATATATCTAAATACATCTAAAATCTCGTCTTCAAATTTATTTCCATCTATTTGATTTCTCAAACTAATTTCTTTTTGTGCTTCAAATTCTTCTTGAAGTATAGGCAGTCCATGTTCTTTTTTATAGGCTATAATATCTTCAATATAGTTCATTCTTTCTGTTAAAAGCTCAATTATCTTACTATCACAATCACTAATTTTCTCTCTAATATTTTCAATATTTTTCATACTCTTTCCCCTTAAATTAGTTTTTATTTTTATTATAAGTCTAATTCAAGCTTTAATCCAATTAATTTATTTTTAAAATCTTATATATTTGATATATAATTTTACGCCTCTATATTTTTATGTATTAATTTTAATAAATTGCTCAAGTCCTCAATATTGGGTTGTCCTGGTGCACTTTTTTTAATATTAACACCATAAGTCAAACATGAACCAAAAAATTCTCCACAAATCCTGCTTAGTCCACCTTTTTCACCAATTGATATTGTGCAAATAGGCACGCTAGATATATGCTCTGAAATTATAATTGTAGTTTCTAGAAGTTCAACAACATCTAACTTACTGCTCGGCTTTGTTATTATTTTTATAATATCAGCACCCATATCCTCTAATTCTTTTGCTGTAGCAATACATTCTGCCTTAGATGGCGTGTGATCTAAATTATGATTAGTCGTTATTACATATGTGCCCATATCTTTTGCAACTTCAATTATTTCCTTCATATTATCTTTGCCTATACTATCTTCAACATCTATAAAGTCTACTAATTTAGTAGCACATACTTCTTTATATATCTCTACATACTTTTCTTCAGTTATATCAGCTTCCCCATCGCTTGTATTTCTTTTAATTGTAAATATAATAGGTATATTTTTTAATATTTTTCTAAGCTTTTCAAGAACTATCTCTATCTTTGAATAATCATTATAATATTCGTACCAGTCTACTCTCCATTCAACAATATCTATATCTAATATATCAAAATCTACTGGTATAATAGAAAACTTCTTTGCTGTATGTAAAATTTCTTTTTCTGTTTTATCACATATTGGAGCAATTATTTTAGGTATACCTTTTCCTATTTCTACATCCCTTACTTTTAAAATCCTCATACTCCTCAAATCTCCCTTTTAATATAATAATATTTATCTTATTAATTATTATATCAAAAAAAGTCATACCTTAATATATAATAAATCTTTTAGTATATATTTTTAGTTTCAATTTTTTCTTTAGAGTCACAATTTTCAATTATAAATTTACTAAATTGTTCTACTGCTGGAGATAAGTATTTATTTTTTAATTTTGCCATATATATATTTCTGCTATAAACTGGACTTTTTAATTTTATTATATCTAAATTCAAATTTTTTAAAAAAGGTATATTAGGCATTATTGCTATCCCAAATCCTCCTGATACTAAACCTGCCATAGAACTGTCATTTTCAACTTCATAAGATATAATTTGCTTTTTATCTATTTCTTTAAATAAGTCATCTATAACTTTTCTAAGTCCGCTCGATTTAGTAAATGCAATCTGATTGTAAGATGCAGTTTTTATTAAATCTATCTCTTTATATTTAGATAACTCATGATTTTTTGGAACTACTACTACCAACTCTTCTTGTTTTATTTTTATAAACTCTATATCTTTATCATCCTTTACTTTAGAACAAAATCCTATATCATATTTTTCATTTTTTAGTCCTTCTATAATAGATTTTGTATTATTAGATGAAAATGTAAATCCAAAACTCTTATCTTTATTGCTGTCTAAAAATTTTCTTACCATAAGCGGTACAAATTCAGTCTCCAGCGTATATATATAGCCTAAGTCTATAAGTCCACTTGTCGCACAAGTAAGAGCCTTAGTTTTATCCACTCCCTCTTGTAAATAATCTAAAGATTTTTCTACATATTTTAAAAAGATTTTTCCGTATTTAGTTAAACTCACATTTCTACCTTGCTTTTCAAATAACTTTGTGCCGAGCTCTTCTTCTAATGAAGAAATAGCGTGACTAAGACTAGGCTGAGTTATATCTAAGTCTTTTGCAGCTTTCGTATAATGCTCTAAGTGAGCTAACTTAACAAAGTATTGTAAATGATTTAAATTCATAATATCCCCTTTCTATTACTAATTTAATGTTTTTATTTTAATATACAATTTTTATTTTTTTAATAGATTTATCTATTTTTATAATGCATAAGAAATTATGTTAATTATAAATAAAATCTATATAAATCCATTTTTTCTTAAATTTTATTTATAGATTTTTAAAT
>NZ_CABQXJ010000130.1:0-3051 GCF_902468165.1 uncultured Intestinibacter sp. | reverse complement strand
TCTATATAATTATTTTATTCAAAACTGGGAAATCTAATAAAAATATAATTTTTACATATTATAAAAACTATTAAAAATAAAAGCTAAAATTTATATTCAAAACAAAAAGTTAAAACTTATAAAACTGTAACAAATGTTACTGAAAAAACAAACAAAAAAAGGTATTATATAGAAGTCACTTTAAAGATAAATTAAAAAATAATTACTTGTATATAGATTTATAAAGGAGGCAAAATGGCTCATTACGGAAATTTACAAAAGATAAGAAACGGCAAAAGAACTTTTGCGATAACTCCTCATATTCCAGGAGGATTTATAAAACCTGATTTACTTATAAAACTAGCTGCTGTTGCTGAGAGACATGGCGGCATCATAAAAATAACATCAGGACAAAGAATATTAATAACTAATTTAAAAGAAGAGGACCTTCCTGCTGTTTGGGACGAACTTGGCATGAAACCAGCTGTTGTGACTCAAAATTCACTGAAAAATGTGGAGATGTGTCCAGCTAATTTCTGCAAAAGATCAAAATACCCTACACTTGGAATAGGTATGAAACTTAGCAGAGAATTTCAGGGGATGGAGCTTCCATGCAGAACTAAAATAGGTGTTGCTGGATGTAGGAATTCTTGTGGAAGTGTGTATGCTAAGGATATCGGCGTCTTAGTCGACTTTGACAAGCTGTTTTTCGTTACAGTAGGTGGTAGCGCAGGGTTCTACCCTAGAATGGCGGATATCGTCACTCGTGGCTTAACTGAAGATCAAGCTTTCGCTTTAGTAGAAGTCATCTTAAACTACTATAAAGAAAATGCGCTTATGGGCGAAAAACTAGGCGATTTTATAGACAGAATAACAATAGATAAATTTAGAGATGATGTTTTAGAAATAGCTCAATTAGAGAAAAAATTAGAAACAGAATTTAAATAAAATCTCAATTTAAATAAAAGATAAATAAACTTTTACAATAAAGTAAATATAACAGAAATTTTAGCAATAAGGAGTTTTAGAAATGAGTTTATTTTTAGGAAAGATACATTACTGGTTATTTAACAAAATATTATGGTTTGAAAATTTAGAAGAAGAAATAATCAAAACTGCAAAGAGTGAAGGGCTTGATATAGAAGGTGTAAAATCTGAAATAGAAGCTAAATACGGAGCTAAATTAGAAAATAAAAACCTAGAAGAAATAATAGACACTAACAATATACATGGATGGTTACAAGATAGAATCCACAGAGCAGAAGGAAGAATGGCTGCTTGGACTAAATTTATGATTCAAAACGACAAAATATCAGCTTTAGAAAAAGTCTACATAGACCAAGCTAAAGAAGCTGCTAGTGAAGTAACATCTGAAAGAGCTATCGAAAACGCTCCTGAAATATTCAACTGCATGAACGACTATATATTAGACGGTATGCCATGCGACCATGTAAACCAAGTTATAGAATCTGACGAAGATGCTGTTAAATGGGTTAGAAGAATATGCGTTCATAAAGAACTTTGGGCAGAAGAAGGCGTTGATGTAGACGTATTCTACAACCTTAGAGGTCTATGGATAAAAGAATTCGTAAAAGATCTAAATAGTGAATTTGAATATAGAGAATTAGGTCAAAATGAATTTATAATAAGCAAAATAGCATAATAATTAAAATAATTATAATTTAGTGTAATTCTTTTTAAAAAACATTAAAAAACGTAATAATTATAAAAAAAGCATAACAATTATAAAATTGTAAATAATATTTGTGTACTCGACCAACTTCAATCAACTTCATGTTAAGTGATATTTGTATAGTCTATAACTTGTTAGTAGGGATTGGAAGTGCACCAAGAAAGCCCCATTAAAAATGGGGCTTTTTTTTGTGTTTAAGTAATATCCGAAGTTGTTGCGCTATGAGCGAAGTGAATTTTAAAGCAATGTACGAAGTCATTGGTGATAGAATTTTTGATTTATACTCATTTTTAAAACAGGTTGTACATAATTTATATTGTGGAGGTGGAGCGATTGAATAATATTAAAGATTTTATAATAAAAGAGCTTCTGATAGTAATCATAATGGGGTGCGTCTACACTAATATCGAGATGATTTTTAGGGGGTATACTCATCCATCCATGATAATAGTAGGCGGCCTGTGCGGTATGCTAGCTGGTCTTATAAACGATATAACGCCGGAGATGAAGATGTATAAACAGTGTATTTTGAGCGCTATTATTATAACTATTATAGAATATATTTCAGGATATATTCTAAATATCAAATTAGGACTGAATATTTGGGACTATAAAAATTTAAAATTCAATATAAACGGACAAATTTCGCTTATATTCAGTTTGGCATGGGTATTTTTAAGCTATTTTGCGATAAAATTCGACGATATGCTTAAAAATGATTTGTGTAGAAAAACTGTAATAAAAGGCAAGAGCAAATAGAAATAAATCATTTAAATGTTAAAATAAAAAATGAAAATATATAATCAAGATTAAACTAAAAGAAACAATTAAAAAGACAAATAATTGAGGAAATTTTCAACAATATCTAGTATTATTAAAGTATATTTAAATAATATAGGGGGATAATACTATGGCCAATGAAACTATAAAGTGCAAAAGATGTAAAAGTGACGCTAAAATTATAAGTGCTTCACAAAATTTATGGAAAATGAGCTTATATTCTATAATATGCGCAGTAATATTTTACTTTATACCAATTATGTCATTTATTTCACTTGTCTTTTTAGGACTTGCTGTGATGATGGCGATAGCAGGGATTTATATGAAGTTTAAAGGAGGAGCAATCGTCCAGTGTAGTAAATGCAATGCCAGATATAAAATAAATAAGTATGACTATGATCAATATAAAAAAGAAAAAGAAAAAAGCGAAGATAAAAGTTAAATATATATAATTGGAGAAAACGGATATAAAAATCTATAAATAATAAGAATATAAATATAAAAATAATAAGAGTAATAAACAATAAGTAATAAGCAATAAATAGTAAGTAACAAGAAACAAATAGTGATTAGTAAAAATAAGTAAAAAAATAAAGCTT
>NZ_CABQXJ010000129.1:0-3311 GCF_902468165.1 uncultured Intestinibacter sp. | reverse complement strand
AAAATATTCATGTAAGAACTTAACTTGTTAATTAAATAGTATTAATAACAGTAACAATTTTACTATAAATATTATTTAGCTGTATATAATTGTTTTTCTTGCATATATTCAAATTTTAATACTGCTGTTTTGTATTTCAAACTTTTCTTTACGTCTATTATTCGTTGATTGGATGAACCCCTAAAGAGTAAACTTATGTCTCTTTTATCAAGTTCAAATCTTCCATCTACAAGTACATCTATATATTTTAATAATTCCACATTTTCAAAATAAAGCGGATTTTTTCTATCTATTAGTTCTTCAAATTTAAATCCTGTGTAACTCCAAACATCTAAATTCATATTTTTTGCTTCTTTTGCAATTTCAACTAATGGTGCAGGCTGTAAAAACGGCTCTCCTCCTGAAAGAGTTATTCCCTGTTGTAATTTTAAAGATGCCATTTTATTGATTATTTCTTTTGTGTCTACTTCATACCCTTTTGTTAAACTATGAGTTTGCGGATTGTGACATCCTTTACAGTTATGTTTACAACCTTGTGTCCATATTACCATTCTAAGTCCAGGTCCATCAACTATACTGTCACATATTACAGGAGATGCTATTCTTAGTTTCATTTTGCTCCCCCCTTTTAAATTCTGGTATGTTTTACTCTGTCTCTTACTTCTGCTTTTTTAGCATCATTAAATCGATCTACTGTCCCTACTAAATAACCTGTTATCCTTCTTATTCTTTCGAATTTTATATCACTTTCTTCTTCATTACGTCCACAAACAGGGCACACAGTACCAGGTATCACACCTGAAAATCCGCATACAGGATCTCTATCTACTGGATGATTTACGCTACCATATCCTATGCCCATTTCTTTCATACTTCTAATAATTGTTTCAAAAGCTTGTAAATTGTTTGAAGTATCGCCATCTAGCTCAACATAAGTTATATGACCACCATTAGTTAATTCATGGTATGGTGCCTCTATTTTTATCTTGTTAAAAGCTGATATATTATAGTATACAGGTACATGGAACGAATTAGTATAATATTCTTTATCTGTTATTCCTGTTATTTCCCCATATATCTTCTTATCTATTTCTGTGAAACGTCCTGAAAGCCCCTCTGCAGGAGTTGCTATAAGTGAGAAGTTTAATTTATATTTCTCTGTCGCCTCATCTATTCTTTTTCTCATGTGTGAAACTATTTTTAAGCCTAATTCTTGTGCATCTTCACTTTCACCATGATGTTTTCCTGTTAAAGCTATTAAACATTCTGCTAATCCTATAAATCCTACTGTTAATGTACCTTGTTTTATTACTTCTTTTAGTGTATCTTCTGGAGAAAGGTTATCTGATCCTCTCCATATTCCTTGCCCCATTAAAAACGGAAAGTTCTTCACTCTCTTATTTCCTTGAATCTCCATTCTTTCAAGAAGTTGATCTATTACTAAATCTATCTTTTCATCTAATTCATTAAAAAAGCCATCTAAATCTTTTTTTGTTCGTCCATTTACTATTCCATACTTAATTCCTAATCTAGGTAAGTTAATAGTAGTAAATGATAGGTTCCCTCTACCACTTGCAACCTCTTCACCACAAACATTGCCCATTACTCTAGTTCTACAACCCATATATGTTGTTTCAGTTTCTGGTTTACCTGGTATATACGTTTTTAAATTAAATGGAGCATCTAAGAAACTAAAGTTAGGAAATAATCTTTTTGCAGAAACTCTACACGATAATTTGAATAAATCATAATTAGGGTCTTCTGGATTTAAATTAACCCCTTCTTTAACTTTAAATATTAATATAGGGAATATCGCAGTTTCTCCATTACCTAATCCTTTTTCTAATGATAATAATAAGTTTTTACTTACCATTCTTCCTTCTGGTGATGTATCTGTACCAAAGTTTATACTTGAAAATGGCACTTGTGCACCTGCTCTTGAATGCATTGTATTTAAATTATGAATAAATCCTTCCATAGACTGATATGTTTGTCTATCTGTCTCCTTATACGCCTCATCATATGCAAAGTTTTGGATTGATACTGCTAAAGGTTCTTCTATATTAAATGTTTCTATTAATTTTTCTTTTTCAATGTATAGGTAATCTGGATTTTTTTCTAAGCCTACTTTTTTATTTGAACTCTTTTCAGTATCATACACAATGTCTTTTACTGCTCTTTTATCATCTATACCCTTTAATAATTTTAATCCCTTATTTAAATTAGCTATATATAACTTTCTAAAAGTCTTGTATACACCTTTAGCCAAATTATAATCAAAAAATGGTATACTTTGTCCCCCATGCTGATCATTTTGATTGCTTTGGATTGCAATTGCTGCTAATGCGCCATAACTCATTATGCTATTTGGCTCTCTTAAAAATCCATGACCAGTAGAAAATCCACCTTCAAATAATTTATCTAGGTCTATTTGGCAGCATGTTAAAGTCCCCATATTTAAAAAGTCCATATCGTGTATGTGTATTTCCCCTGTGTCGTGTGCTTGAGCATGCTCTGGTTTGATAACAAAAGTTTTGCAAAACTCCTTAGACACAGTACTACCATATTGGAGCATAGTCCCCATAGCAGTATTACCATCTATATTTGCATTTTCTCTTTTAATATTTGCATTACTAGCATCTTCAAATGTTATTTTTTCTATAGCCTTCATCAATCTAGATCTTGAATTCCTTATTCTACTTCTTTCATTCCTATAAAGAATAAATGCCTCACTAGTCTTTGCATGGCCTGTTTCAATAAGTACCTTTACTACCGTATCTTGTATATCCTCAACAGTAGGTATTTCATCAACAAATTTTTTATTTAACAAATTAACTACTTGCGCAGATAAACCTTCTGCGATTTCATAGTTTGGCTGTATATGCTCCTTTTCTGCCACTTCACTTGCTGCTGAAAATATAGCTTTTGTTATACAATCCTTATCAAAAATGACCTTTCTCCCATCTCTTTTTCTTATATATTCTATCAATTCCCGTTCCCCCTCAAACCACAATATATTGTGGTTTATTTTTACACTTTATACTATATATAGTATTTTTATTTAAAAAAATTCCCCTTAATTTAAAGGGGTTCTAAATATTTTGTATTTACTTTAAGGATAGCGAATTTCCATATTCTAGTCAATAACAATTCGCCTATTATATAACTTTTTCCTGTAATATATTTTCTAAAACTTAGTAATTGTAATGCTTACAAAAAAGTTCAAAATTTTTTAAAAATCTTTGCACATTTTACATATAGTTTTATTTTTATTCTGTAAATTTGTCCCAATTTGATATATTATATTTAAT
>NZ_CABQXJ010000128.1:0-3322 GCF_902468165.1 uncultured Intestinibacter sp. | reverse complement strand
GGGACGACGAAATCGAATTCTAACGAATTACCGATTTCTGTCCCACTCTCATTTTCATTTATGAATTATTCAGCTGATGAAGATGAAGAGATATAAGGTGAAATCATCTTATATGCACTTTCAAGAGCTTGTTTCATAGTGTCACGTCCAGATTTCAATTGTTGTGCAAAAGCAGTACGTCCTTGTTCAGGAACAACTGTATCATCTGAACCACCAGTTGAAAGTGCTGTATCAAATTGAGTTTTTGATTCGTCCAATGTCTTCAGAGCTGGCTCTACTTGTTGAGTATATATAGATCTATGTGATTCTGGAATTTGATCGCCAAGATCTTGAGCATATTTTTTATAGTTATCCACTAATTTACTATAAAGAGTTTTCATATCACCAATTGTTTTGGCGTTATCGATTTCTTCATCAGTCAACAAGACAATTTCTGGAATTTTAACAGAAGAGGTTGCTGATTTTGATGTTTTTGATGAACTGCTTGATTTGCTTTTTGAAGTAGATGATTTTTCTACTTTGCTAGAAGAAGCCTTTGCATCTTTGCTAGATGATTCCGAAGCAGTTTTACCAGAACATGCTGCTAACGTTGCAACGGACAAGAGAGCCACACCGGCTGTAAGAAGTTTTTTCATATTTTTTCTCCTAAAATTTTTTTCTTGCACTATTATAATTTAATTTTTACTTTTTTTAAAGATATATTCCAATAAAAAATATTTATCCTTAATATATTTTTAAAAGTTTATGTAATTTTTTATACTTCACAAAAAAAGAGATATTGTAAATTTAATTTTAAAAGTTAAACTAAAAAAATTCAATATCTCCCCTTTTATTTAAATATTAAATATATGTTATTTAATATAGTGGATAGTTATAATGGTCTAAACCTCCACCTAAACTATATACTCTTCTAAATCCATTTAATATTAAAACCTTTCCTACACTTACACTTTGTATTCCATATTGACAGTATAATAAAACATTTCCATTTCTATATTGTTGAATTTGATTTATTCTATCTACAACTTGATTAGTAGGTATATTAATAGCATTTGGTAAGTGTCCTCTTGCATAATCATAATAATCTCGCAAATCTATTATCAAACTAAATTGATTGCCATTTAACATTCGTTGAGCTTGATTCGCAGTTATTGTGTTTACTGCCATAAATACCCCTTCTTTCTTTTTTAGCAATAAGAAGTTATAATAATATTTTAAATGTATATAATTTTCAAGCTAAAACGCATTAAAAATCAACTTAAAATCTTATTTCTAAAAAAATTATAATTATATAATAAAATTTTTAATTTATAAATTTTATATTTTATAATATTCTATATTATGATAAATTGTTACAATTAACTACTTTTTTATCTTTTTTTAACGTTGAAGGGTATTAATTTAACATAAACACAATAACTTTCTATTATATATTTGGAATTTGCCAGTCTATTGGCTCTTTTCCTAGGCTTTCTAATATTTCATTTATTTTTGAGAAATGTTTACATCCAAAGAATCCTCTATATGCTGAAAGTGGACTTGGATGTGCTGACTCTAAAACATAATGTCTACTCGTATCGATTAGTGATTTTTTACGTCTAGCATTTCCTCCCCATAAAACAAATATTGCTGGGTCTTCTCTTTTATTTAATAATTTTATAATATTGTCTGTGAATATTTCCCATCCGACATTTTGGTGTGAATTAGCTTCATGCGCTCTAACAGTTAATGCTGTGTTTAAAAGTAATACACCTTGGTCAGCCCATGGTATTAAATATCCGTTATTAGGTATATAACAACCTAAATCCTGATTTAATTCTTTATATATATTTAAAAGCGAAGGTGGAATCTTAACACCTTTTTGAACTGAAAAAGCTAGTCCGTGCGCTTGGTTTTCTCCATGGTATGGATCTTGACCTAATATCAGAACTTTTGTATCTTTAAACGAAGTATGTTTTAATGCTTCAAATATATTGTACATATTTGGGTATATAACTCTACTAGAATACTCTTCTTTTAAGAATTCTCTAAGATTTTGATAATATTCTTTTTTGAATTCATCTTTTAATAATTCATCCCAATCGTTATTTAATTTAACCATTGTAAAAACTCCTCTTCATATTTTCTTATTATGTTATAATTAAATATAACATAATAAAACAATTATTTGAAGGAGGCATTATGAACAAGAAAAAATCTATCCTTTTAATAATAGCAGTAATTGCTATTTGTTTTTTCATCTATTTGTTTAAGGGCAATTTTAATAAAGGGGATTATAGTCAGACTTACTATGACTTAAATACAGTAAGTGAAATTACTTTATACAATGTTAAAGAATCAGATTCAAAAGAAATTTTGAAAAAATGTGGAGATATACTACTTAATATAGATAATACAATGTCTAAAACAAGAGAAGCTAGTGATGTATATAAAATAAATCAAAATGCTGGTGAAAAATATGTTAAAATCTCTGATGATACATTTGAAGTAATACAAAAGGCAATACATTTTTCTAATATATCAGATGGAGTCTTTGATATATCTATAGGGCCTGTTGTCGATTTATGGGCTATAGGAACAGACAAGGCGAGAGTCCCAGGCAAAGATGAAATCAAAGAAAAGTTAGAACTTGTAAATTATAAAGATATCTCATTAAATAAAAAAGAAAAAAGTGTGAAGTTAAATAAAAAAGGTATGGAGATAGATTTAGGTGGAATAGCTAAAGGGTATGCTGCTGATAAGATTGTTGAGTATTTAAAATCTCAAAATATAGAAAAAGCCATAATCAATCTTGGCGGAAATGTATTTGTACTAGGAGAAAAATCTAAAGATACTCAATTTAAAGTCGGAATACAAGACCCTAACAGTGAAGATGGTACTTCTATTGCCAATATAGGAGTTATAAACCAGTCTGTAGTTACTTCTGGCATATATGAAAGATATTTAGAACAAGATGGCGTTATGTATCATCATATGCTTGACCCATCAACAGGTTATCCATTTGAAAATAATTTAAGCAGTGTCACTATTATTTCAGATTCATCAATAGTAGGTGATGGACTATCTACAACTACTTTTGGATTAGGATTGGAAAAAGGCATGAAATTAATAGAAAGCTTAGATAATACTGATGCTATATTTATAACAAAAGACAAAAAAATATACACTACATCTAATTTAAAAGGAAAATTAAATCTAAAAGATAGTTCTTTTGAATTAATTGACTAAACAACGAGATAACTGAACTAATTATAATAAATAAAAAGACAACCTAATAGATTTTATCCATTAGGTTGTCTTTTTATTTATTTTATATATATCA
>NZ_CABQXJ010000127.1:0-3405 GCF_902468165.1 uncultured Intestinibacter sp. | reverse complement strand
TTTTATAAAGCTCAAATGACTTTCCACCATTACAAAATATCTGTTTTATATCGCAAGTATCTATAATTTTGTTTAAATCATTGGCAACTACATTTTTTATACTGCTATCACTAGAACCTTCAATATCACAACTCGCAATAACATCCCAAAGAGCAATATTATTATCTAATAAAAAATCTTTCTTTTCATCTATAGTAATAGGTGTATCTTTATCTAATACTGATGATAAAACCTTCCAAAATCTATTTTGTGGGTGATGATAGAAAAATTGACTTTCTCTAGATTTTACTGATGGGAAAGAGCCTAAAATCAATATTTTAGAATTTTGGTTGTAAATTGGAGGAATTTCATGTTTTACGTTTTCCATATTAAAAATCCTTTCTAAAATAATAAATCTTAATTTAATAATACAAGCTATTGATAAAGTGTCAAGATGGGTGATTTTTAGGATTTGGTAAATATAACTAAATGACAAAAAACGATAAACTTTGACAAAACTTAGTTAAATAATGTAAAATAGAAAAATGGGTATATTTTCAAAGATAGATAAAATATATGAAATGATATATCCATAAAAAGATATTAGGAGAGAAGAGTATGAGTATAAACAAAAATTACATTGTAGCAACTGCTATGATGGCATCAGTAGCTTTACCATTGATGAATGTATCACATGTAGATGCTGCTACTGATATGAGAACTGTTACGGCTTCATCACTAAATTTTAGATCAGGGCCATCGACTAGTCATAGCATAATTGGCTCATTACAAAAAGGACAACAAGTAGAGTACATAAGCGAATCAGGAAGTTGGGCAAAAGTAAAATATAATGGAGTTACAGGATATGTACATGGAGATTATTTAACAAAAAGTACATCGACTGGTATATCAACAAGCCAAGGTACTACTCAATATGTAAATTCAACATCAGGGCTTAACGTTAGAAGTGGAGCTGGAACAACTTATTCTAAATTAGGTACACTTGAATACAAAGAAAAAGTAACAGTGTTATCTACATCTAATGGATGGGCAAAAATAAACTACAATGGTCAAACTGGATATGTAAGTAGTTCATACTTACAAACTACAGTACCAGGTGGTACAACTAGTGAAAATAATAATAGTAGTACAACAACTACTGTTAAATATGTAAATGCAACATCAGGACTTAATGTTAGAAGTGGAGCTGGAACAAGCTATTCTAAAATAGGTTCATTAGATTATAAAGAAAAAGTAACAGTATTATCTACATCTAATGGATGGGCAAAAATAAACTACAAAGGACAAGCTGGATATGTAAGTAGTTCATATTTACAAAGTACAGTTCCAAGTGGTTCAACTAGCAACAGTGGAAGCAACAACTCTGTATCAGCAAGTGCTAGTTCTGTAATAGCATATGCAAAAACTTTATTAGGTAAACCATATGTATGGGGTGCTCAAGGGCCAAACAGTTTCGACTGTTCAGGATTTACATACTATGTATTTAAAAATAAAGCTGGTATAATACTTCCAAGAACATCAAGTGCACAAAGTAAATATGGAACATATGTAAGTAGAAACAACTTAAGAGCTGGAGATTTAGTATTCTTTGATACTAATGGAGCAAATAATGGACAAGTTTCACATGTTGGATTATACATAGGAAATGGACAAATGATACATGCATCTTACAGCCAAAAGAAAATAGTTATTGATAACTTCAATAGTAGCTATTTTAAAAGAACTTTTGTAAACGGAAGAAGAGTTTTATAAGACGAAATTTCGTTATAAAAACATAATTGATAAAAATAATTGATTAACTTATAAATTTAATTTAGTGAATTAGCGGTATAACAAAACTTTGTTATACCGCTTTTAATATATTTAAATTAAAATATGTAAAAGGATGTTTTCAAACGATAAAAACTATGGAGTTAATCTATAGTTTGGATATAAAAGAACAAAATAATGAAATAAAGTAAAAAAATGTAAAAATACAATTGACAAATATTATATACACATACTATAATGAATACATAGAAAATTAAGTTACAAAATTTATGTTTGAACAACTTAAGTATTGTCATTAAACTAGTGGTGAGTTTATGACAGTTAACTATTCTGTAAATTTTTTCTAACTTAATTCATATTCTACTTTCCCCAAAGTTAGAATTTTTAAAACAATAACGACCCCGTCTTATACTACGGAAGTATAAGACAGATTTTATAGCGACCATGCCCAAATGGTTGCTATTTTTTTGTAAAAAACATGGCAAGAAAACTCACCATGTTTTATTCGTATGTTTTGTGGATAAATGGAATTTGGAATTTTATTAGACATTCGCCTTCATTTACAAAATAAAGTGAAGTATCTAGATATTTTATGAATCCAGGATAGATAGGATTTAGATTTTTAAAGTTTATCCAGTCGATAAGGTTTTCAAAATATTCATCAAAAGTATATTTAGATAATTTTGTTATAGTTTCTATATAACTCGATTCGGGAATAATCAATATATCGTGTAAATCTTTATTTAACTCAAATTCTTCAGGTGTAATTTCTGTATAATAATCTTGGTCGTTTGAAATTTTGCCTAGCTCAAAAAAGTCAAACAGCCCCAAAGAATCAAATTCCTTTCCATAAAATGCAAATACAAATTTATCTATAACTTCTAAGAAATTATGAGAAGTATCTAATAAGTTTTTCTTTGAAATACAGCATTGATTTTCTTTGACTGAATTTTTTATTTTTTTGAAATATCTCGTTTTATATGTTTTTACTAAGGGAACATTGATCATTAAGTTACTAGAATTTACTTCTTGTAAAGTATCTTTAAAAACTTTTTCTATCTTTTTTATTGAGGCTATTTTTTCTAATAGTACTTTGTGGTGATGTTTAAGAATTGTCTGTTGAACCTCAATATCTGAATGTAGTAGTGATTTAATATCGTTTATAGATAAGTCTAAATCACGCAAAGTTTTAATATGATTAATTATTGAGATATCTGCAATAGTATAATACCTATAGCGATTATTTGGATTTTTTTTAGATTGTATCAAACATATTTTATCGTAATATCTCAATGTATCGATAGATAGACCTGTAATTTGTGAAGTCTCACTTATATTAAAAGTTAAATCTTTCATTTGAATGTCTCCTACTAATTATTTAAAAATATTTGTAAAATCAGGTTGACTATGGAGTAACTCCATAGTTTACTATATAAGTATAGAAAAAATAGAAAAATTAGTCAAATTGTAATTGGTTATATTATAATAGTTTTATTTATTTTGTTATTGTTTTAAAATTTCATTTTGGGGAAAGTGAATATGTTTTGTGCGGGGAAGGTTGTATCTTTATGATACAGCCTTCTATTAGTTTTAGAGAAAAATTATATTATAAGTCTTTGAATAAATATATTATTG
>NZ_CABQXJ010000126.1:0-3681 GCF_902468165.1 uncultured Intestinibacter sp. | reverse complement strand
TCTGCTATATACATTTTTATAATATAGTTTTGCACTTTTACTAAATACTAAAACTAAAATTACCATATCTAATAAGTTATTCATATATAAACTTCTTTGTTGTACTCTCAAAATCAAATCAACTAAAATAAAAAATATATAAACTCCTATTATTTGTTTTTTGATAAATTGTTGTTTCTTAAAATAATTTATTATTATAAAAAATACAACTATGCTGCTGTATATATCGACTATATCTTTGTTGATTTTAAAATATTTGAATAAAATGCTAGTTATCTGTAATATAAGAAATGTAGTAAGAAGTATCATCCTAAACTTTATTACTTTTTTATTTTTTTTAACTAAAGTAAATCTATTTATAATCAAACAACATATGCATATAGCAATAGTAAATATTTTTATACAATGAATCACCATATTTCTCCCTCCCTATTTCAGCTATGAACAATATATAGTTACATATATTTATGCTGGGTATATATCTGCAAATTGTATATCTACAAATTCTTTTTTTATACAGATATCTTTTTTATATTTATTTTTTAAGAAAGAATTTTCTGTATTTCTTATTAATATTTTAAATTCACTGCCTTTATTTAACTCACTATCTACATTTAAATAGAGATCTTGTATTTCAGCTAGCTGCTTTACTAAATAAAGCCCCATACCCATACCTTCTGCCAATCTAGATAGACCTCTATCTATTTGTTCAAAATTTTCAAATATAAAATTCATTTGGTCTTTTGGTATACCAATTCCACTATCTTTTATGCTAATTACTATAAAATCTATTTTTTTCTCTACTGATATTTTTATTTTTCCACTTTTATCAGTAAATTTTATCGCATTAGATAAGATATTTAATATAATCTTTTGTAATTTTACACTATCTAGATAAACTAATATTTCATCATCACTAAATTCTAATTCTAAATTTAGATATTTTCTGTCTATATAGTATTTAGATAGTATCGATATATCTTTTAGCAATTTGACAACATCAAATACAACATAATTCAAATCGTATGAAAGATTTTCTATATCCATTATGTCATTTATATTATCCAAAACTTTTTTTAATCTATATAAATTTTTTCTTACTAAATCAACATGGTTTTTTATTATTTGAGAGTTCACATTCTTTTTCATAATTGTGTTTTCATATAACATATTATCGACTGGATTTTCTATTTTATCGACTACATCTATGCAAAATTGTGTTTTAAATTCTTCAGTTTGCTGTGTTTTTTTCAATCTTTCTCTTATATCTTGTATCTTTTGATTATTTTCTAAAATTTTAAAAACAATAATATATACATTTTCACTTTTTATATCTGTTATAACTATGGATGCATTTTCTTTTTTATTTAAATTAATTATTTTTTCATTATCAAAATCAACTGAATGCAGATATTCATCTACAATATTATTAAATTTATCTATCCCTATTTTTTTAAATTGCTCTATCATATATTTATTTTTATAAATATATTTTTGAGTAGTTTTGTCCATTATGACAATACCATCTGGAAGTGTTTCTAATAATACTCTGTATATTGTCTCTCTTTCTTCTATATCCTCCATGAGTTGTTGACTTTGTGTTATATCAGAAAATATTATTAATTTTAATTCTTTATTATCAATATTTAATAAGCTCTGTGATACTTTTAAACTTTTATTTTTATAAGTTTTTGTATACCATATACTATTTTCTTTATTGAGTTTATTTGATGAGATATTTTTTATAAATTTATCTCTTTCCACAATCGATATATACGGTAGTAAATCTTCTATTGAATATATCTTATCTTTTATGCTTAATATGTCTTTTACTTTACTGCTTATATAGTCAATCTTATCTTTATTAATAATAAGAATGCCATCATCCATAACTTCAATTAGTTTTTTATAGCTATTTTCATTAAATGTTATTTTTTCTTTTTCTTTATAAGTGCTTTTTAAATTACAAAACTGAACAACCTTGAATTTTTTGTTTTGGTTTATTAGTTCTACTGCATTTAATAAGTAGGCTTGTCCTTTGATTGAGTTTATATTCATATCTAAAACTCTTTCTTGTGAGTTTATAGTATCAATAATTTCTTTTGGGTTATAAAAGCTTTTTCTAAAAAAACTTTCTACATGTAATTTATCAAAATCTCTTTCTTTGAATAGTTTATTAAATTTATTATTTGTGTACTTTACGATATTATTTTCTAAAATTAATATTGGAAATTTGCATTTTGATAAAGAAATGTCAAATATATTATTTAATTGTTCTTCTTTTTTATCTAATTTATCATTATTATCAACTTCGCTTTGTATCTCTTTAATTAAGCTCTGTATATATCCTTCATTCATCTTTGCTTTTACTTTAATATATGAGAATTCGTTATTTACCTTTGCAAAAATCTTGTATCCATATATATACAAAGTTATTAAGTTTACTGCTATATCTAAAACTAAACTAATCATAGTACTATAGCTTATCAAAAATAATCCAGTCGAGTTTATTACTATCAATAAAATCTTCTTAAAGCTATTTGACTCTAAAGAATTTCTATTAATTACGAGACATAGTATTTTTATTACAAATAAATATCCTAAACTAATACCATAATTATTAAATAGACCATTTACAGCTAGATTTATAAATAATATTGACTCGATAAAATATACCATTGCAAAGCATATGTAATGTAATTCTCTTTTTAAATAATAAATAAATACAGACATTATAATTATAGTAGTAGTTATTACAAAATTAATTTTTATCTGATGTGTTCATAATCTATCCCCCATTTATCATTTAATATATTACATAAACTTAAACATATTTACGTAAATCTTAATTAAAAAATAATTTTTTCCAATATACTTCAGCGTTTACTGTTGTACTTTGTTTGTATACTTAATATTAGCATATTAAATATAAATAATTTGTCATTTTATGAACTGTAAGTATAAATAATGTGCGACAAAAAAAGCCTTAAATAAGGCTTTTTTCTATTTTTAATTCTTTTTTCAATTTTTTCAATGCTTTTTTTTCAATTCTAGATACATAAGATCTAGATATATTTAATTTTTGAGCTATTTCTCTTTGTGTCTTATAGCCATGCGGTGTAAGTCCGTATCTTAGTTTGATTATTTCATTTTCTCTTTCAGTTAAAATTTGTTCTATCTTTTCATAAAGTTTACTTATTTTCATTTTTAGTTCTACTTTATCTACTATATAATCTACGTCAGTTCCTAATATATCTATTAAACTTATTGCATTTCCTTCTTTGTCTACTCCTATTGGATCTTGTAATGATACCTGCATCTTGTTTTTTTTATTACTTCTTATATTCATTAAAATTTCATTCTCTATACATTTTGAAGCATAAGTAGCAAGCCTTATTCCTTTGTCTACATTAAATGTATCTATTGCTTTAATAAGACCTATAGTCCCTATGGATATCAAATCATCTAACTCTTCACTAGAATTATTATATTTTTTAGAAATATGAGCTACTAATCTCATATTTCTTTCAACTAAAACTTCCTTAGCTTCTTTATTATTCTCATTTTTTAATAAATTTAAATAATATACTTCTTCTTCAGGGGTTAATGGTTTTTCAAATGATTTAATAGCAGTCATAATCTGCCACCCCCTTATTTAGCTGTCACTCTAAATTATATGAT
>NZ_CABQXJ010000125.1:0-3740 GCF_902468165.1 uncultured Intestinibacter sp. | reverse complement strand
TTTCATAAGAAAAAAGAATTATAAATAAAAAATATATATTTATTACTAACTATAGATACAACGAAAAGAGTAATGAATAAATCTATAGATTAAGGATTTAACTATAGAAAGTATTATTAGTAAAAAATTAAAAAATAAAATTTAAATAGCTAATTGAAAAAATTTAACTATAGATAGAAATTTATAAATAAAAAATAAGAGAGTGTGAAATAAATTTAATAATCTTTTATAAAACTTAAAATAATAATTAAATTTCTAAAAAAATTTATATATGTAACATATGTTACCGATTGTATTTAATTTTAAATATATAATAAGAGCATAAGATACGAGATGAGAGACACTGAATTAAATCTTACTAAAATATATAGATAAATATTAAAACCGGAGGAATACAAAATGGAAAATAAAATGTTTTGTTATCAATGTCAAGAGACAGCAGGATGTACAGGATGTACTAAATTTGGGGTTTGTGGTAAATCACCAGAATTAGCAAGATTACAAGATTTATTAATTTATACAACTAAAGGATTATCAGAAGTAACAACTAGATTAAGAGAAGAAGGTAAAACTGTAGATACATCAGTAAACCATTTAATAACTATAAACTTATTTACAACTATAACTAATGCAAACTTTGATGATGCAATATTCTATGCAAGAATAAAAGAAACTTTAGCAACAAAAGAAACTTTATTAGCAGAGTTAAATAATAAAGAAAACTTATCAGAAGCAGCATTATGGAATGCTACAACTGAAGCAGAAATGGATCAAAAAGTTTCATTCTTAGAAAGAATAAAAAATTCATTCTCAAAAAATAAAGAAGAAGCAGTAGATATAAATAAAATATTAGATGAAAAAGCTCCATCAGTAGGTGTACTAGCTACTAAAGATGAAGATATAAGAAGTTTAAGAGAATTAATAACTTACGGAATAAAAGGTATGTCAGCATATATGAAACATGCTAATGCTTTAGGATACCAAAATGAAGAAATAGACGCATTTATGCAATCGACTTTAACTAAATTAATGAATGACAACTTATCAGCAGATGATTTAGTTGCTTTAGCATTAGAAACAGGTAAAGTTGGTGTTGATGCAATGGCTTTATTAGATTCAGCTAACACAGGAACTTATGGTCATCCAGAAATAACAAAAGTAAATATAGGTGTTAGAAACAACCCAGGTATACTTATATCAGGACATGACTTAAAAGACTTAGAATTATTATTAAAACAAACTGAGGGAACTGGAGTAGATGTTTATACACATTCAGAAATGTTACCAGCACACTACTACCCAGCATTCAAAAAATACTCTCACTTTGCAGGAAACTACGGAAATGCATGGTGGAAACAAAAAGAAGAATTTGAATCATTCAATGGTCCAATATTAATGACTACAAACTGTATAGTACCACCAAAAGCTAGCTACAAAGATAGATTATTCACAACTGGAGCTGCTGGATTTGCAGGATGTAAACATATAGCTGGAAACAGTGAAAGTGATAAAGATTTCTCAGAAATAATAGAATTAGCAAAAACTTGTCAACCTCCAACAGAAATAGAAACTGGAGAAATAGTTGGTGGATTTGCTCACAATCAAGTATTCGCATTAGCTGATGCTGTAGTAGATGCAGTTAAATCAGGAGCTATCAAGAAATTCTTCGTAATGGCAGGATGTGATGGTAGAGCTAAATCAAGAAACTACTACACAGAATTTGCACAAGCATTACCAAAAGATACAGTAATACTTACTGCAGGATGTGCAAAATACAAATATAATAAATTAAACTTAGGTGATATAGGTGGAATACCAAGAGTTTTAGATGCTGGACAATGTAATGACTCTTACTCATTAGCATTAATAGCTTTAAAATTAAAAGAAGTATTCGAGCTTGAAGATATAAATGATTTACCAATAGCATTCAATATAGCTTGGTACGAACAAAAAGCTGTAATAGTATTATTATCATTATTATACTTAGGAGTTAAAAACATACACCTAGGACCAACTCTACCAGCGTTCTTATCACCAAACGTAGCCAAAGTATTAGTTGAAAACTTCGGAATTGGTGGAATAACTAACGTAGAAGACGATATAAAAATGTTCATGGAATAAGAATATTTCCTGAAATAAAACAAAACAAAATACACCCCATTAATTGATAAATAATTATAATAAAATAGAATATTAATATAATTATATAAACATTATCAAAGCTCCATTTCGATATAAATATCTAGATGGAGCTTTGCTTAAAATAAAGATATATTATTCAGATAAAATTTTAAATAATGAATCTAAATCTAGGATTTTTATAGTATCTTTATAATAATCTATAATACCGATATCTTTCATATTTATAAGTTCTCTAGATAGAGAAGGTCTAGGTATTCCTAAAGTTTCAGCGAGCTTTTGTTTAGTCATATTTATATTTATAAGATGGCTATTTTGTTTTTTATACTCATCTAATATATAGTTGCTGATCTTTTGACGGATACTGTTGTATGATAATCGCTCAATAGATTTATTTAAAGTTAAAATTTTATTGCTTAAATCTCTTAAAAACATCTCTAAAAAATCGGGATGTGTATAAGTAAATTGCTTGAAGTTTTCTCTAGATATAAAGAGAACTTCTGACTTAGATGAAGAAATTACAGTTGCTGGATATTTATTTACATCAGAGAATATAATAACTTCTCCAAATAAATGACCAGGACCAAAAGAAGTCATCTGTATTATTTTATTGCTCAACATACGTTTAACGTCGACAGAGCCACTAAGTATAATACCAATGGCCACACATTCTTCTCCTTCAAGTGCAATAATATCATTTAAAGAGAAGCTTTTGACTTGATAATATGTATCTTTAAAGAAATTTAAAATTTCTTCTTTAGTCATACTAGAAAACATGTTTATTACCACCTTTAATATCTATTTGTAAATTATAATAAACAATCATATCACTTAAATATACAGTTAATCAATTATTTTTTATAGTTAATAGGGGATATTTATTTTGATAATAAAATATTGAAGAAATCTATAAAGAAAAATAAATAGATAATTATAATTTCAGTATTTGCTAAATTTATAAAAAAATGATGGATATTTGTTATAAAATACCCTATAATTGTAAATACTATGTTTGAAACATTAGGACAGAGTGTTTACATAATAACAATATATCATTAAATAATAGGTATAAAATACAGGAGGAAGAATATATGATAACAAAAGATATGACAATAGGAGAAATATTAAGAGTTAAACCAGAAGCTGCACAAGTTTTAATGGATATGGGAATGGGATGCTTAGGATGCCCATCTGCACAATTCGAA
Source organism: uncultured Intestinibacter sp. (assembly GCF_902468165.1). Lineage (NCBI taxonomy): Bacteria > Bacillati > Bacillota > Clostridia > Peptostreptococcales > Peptostreptococcaceae > Intestinibacter > uncultured Intestinibacter sp. Next base: position 396 of record NZ_CABQXJ010000125.1, on the reverse strand, counting down.
ACTTTAGAACAAGCTTGTGAAGTACACGGACAAGAAGTAGAAGATATATTAGCAAAATTAAATAAATAATATTTGATATCAATTAAATAAGTAATATTTAAGCCAGTGGATTTGACACTGGCTTTTTTTTATTCTAAGGAAATTATACATTATCTAGTTTGTGGATAATTTAAATTTCTAACTTATTATCTAAAGAGAAGACAAAATCATTGGAACTATAAACGAAGTGAGTTTTAAGCAACGTACGAAGTCATTGGCGCCATGAACGCAGTGAATTTTAAGCAACGGACAAAGTCGTTGGCGCCATGAACGCAGTGAATTTTAAGCAACGGACAAAGTCGTTGGCGCCATGAACGCAGTGAATTTTAAGCAACGGACAAAGTCGTTGGCGCCATG
>NZ_CABQXJ010000124.1:0-3783 GCF_902468165.1 uncultured Intestinibacter sp. | reverse complement strand
ATTGTATAAATTGGGGACAATTTATGAATATATAAGGTCTTGACGTAAAAAAATATAGGTGTTAAAATTTATTCGTTGTCGAACGAATGGGGGTTAAGATATGGAATTAGGTTGTATATTTAGTTATATAAACAAATTAGGAACTATATCTAATAAATTTATTACAAAGAGAATAAAAGAAGAAGGACTTCCAATATTACAAAACCACGCATTGCTATTTTTTATACTTCCAGAGGACAAAAGTCCTTTGTTATTTAGTGAAATAGTCGATAGAGGAAAGATATCAAAATCTTCTTTATCAGACATTATAAATAAATACGAAAATCTAGGCTTAGTAAACAAAAGTATTTCTAATGAAGACAAAAGAAATCTATATATCAACTTAACTGACGATGGAATTAATGTAAAATCTAAGCTAGAAGATATAAAATACGAAGCTTTGGCTATAATGTTGGATGGATTTGATGAAAATCAAAAAGAGGCCTTTAAAGAATGTGTGAGCAAGGCTTTGATAAATATGAAAAAAGTGCTGTAAGGCATTTTTTTTAATAAACTATTCGTTCGCGTACGGACAATATTAAATAAACTATAGGAGAGCAAAATGAGAAGTACATTAGACGTAATCAAAGAGAGAAGATCTATAAGAAAATTTAAACCAGAACAAATCAAAGAAGAAGAATTACAAGCTATAATAGAAGCTGGTTTATATGCACCAAGTGCTATAAATAAACAAAGCTGGAACTTCACAGTTATACAAAATAAAGAAATATTAGATGAATTAAATGTAGCAACTAAAAACGTAGCTAAAAATTTAGAAAATGAAATGTTAAGAAAAATGGGTAGCAACGAAAAATACAACTGTTTCTATCATGCTCCAACAGTTATCTTAGTTTCAGGAAAAGACAACGAAAGATCAAAAGTAATAGACTGTTCAGCAGCTACTCAAAATATGTTACTTGCTGCTGAAGCATTAAATATAGGTTCTTGTTGGGTTGAACTTGTTAGTTTAGCATTCGTTGGACCACAAGCTCAAGAACTTAGAGAAAAATTAAACTTACCAGAAGGATACACTCCATTATATTCTGTATTACTTGGATATAAAGATATGGAAGGTAAGGCAGCACCAAGAAAAGAAAACACAGTACAATATATTAGATAATTTAATTTATAAATAATTAAAAGGCTATATAAAATAATTTAAAAGACGATTTAAAAATAATAAAAAATGATGTAGAGAAAATATAAACTCCTTTATGGCAAACTTGATGCTGTGAAGGAGTATTTTTTAGCTTGTATTTTGACTTGTATAGCATGTATGAAAGTCAAAAAAGTGGAAAATAATACAATGATAGGACTGTATTATTTATGGATAAAACTATATATAAATGATATAATTATAAGTCAGTCAAAAGAAATAAGTAAGAAACTTTAGGGTATCATAATATAGATTGATTTATTTTGATATATAAAAATTAGTTTTTTTACGTTATGTAAAATAGATGAGTATAAATTTTAATATTTAATTTAGAAAGTGGTGAGATAGTGAACAATAAATTTTTACCCATAAGCAGGGCAGATATGGAAGAGCGCGGATGGGACGAATTAGACTTTATAGTTGTAACTGCAGATGCTTATGTAGACCATCACAGTTTTGGTACTGCGATAATCTCTAGAGTATTAGAAAAAGAAGGTTACAAGGTTGGGATAATAGCACAACCAAATTGGAAAACTACAGACGATTTTATGAGATTAGGAAAGCCAAGACTTGGATTCTTAGTTAATGCTGGGAATATGGACTCTATGGTAAATCACTACTCTGTTAGTAAGAGAGCGAGAGACAAAGACCTTTATTCACCAGGCGGAAAAATGGGATACAGACCAGACAGAGCGACAATAGTATATTGTAATAAAATACGTGAAGCATATAAAAATATACCAATTGTAATCGGTGGTATTGAGGCGAGTCTTAGAAGGTTTGCTCACTATGATTATTGGAGTGATAGAGTTAGAAACTCAATATTAGTCGATTCTGGAGCGGATTTATTAATTTATGGAATGGGTGAAAAACCTATTGTAAATGTTGCAAATGCATTAAATGACGGATTTGACCCGAAATATATAAGTTTTATAGATGGAACTTGCTATTTAGCAGATAGTTTAGATGAAGTTTATGGCGATTATGTCTTACTTCCATCAATGGAGGAAGTGAGCACTGATAAAAAGAAATATGCAGAAGCTTTCAAAATCCAATATGATGAACAAGATCCATACAGAGGAAAGATGTTAGTTCAACAACATGGAGTGAAATATTTAGTTCAAAATAGACCAGAAAAACCTTTAAATAGAGAAGAATTAGATGCTGTTTATGCACTACCATATGCAAAAACTTACCACCCAATTTATGAAAGTATGGGCGGAATTCCTGCAATAAACGAGGTTAAATTCAGTATAGTAAATAACAGAGGATGTTTTGGTTCATGTTCATTCTGTGCGATAACATTCCACCAAGGTAGAGCAGTACAAAGTAGAAGTCACGAATCTATCTTAGAAGAAGCAAAAGAAATCACACATTTACCAGATTTCAAAGGATATATCCACGACGTTGGTGGTCCAACTGCAAACTTTAGAGGGCCTGCTTGTAAAAAGCAAGTAACAAAAGGTGCATGTAAAAATAGACAATGTCTTGACCCATCTCCTTGTAAAAACTTAGAGGTAGACCATACTGATTATATCGAATTGCTTAGAAAAGTTAGAAATGTGCCGGGAGTTAAGAAGGTATTCGTGCGTTCTGGTATTAGATATGACTATGTTATGGCGGATAAAGACAACAAATTCTTAAGAGAATTAATAAAACACCATGTAAGTGGTCAACTTAAAGTTGCACCAGAACACGTTGCAGAAGAAGTTCTTCAATATATGCAAAAACCAGCTGGTGAAACATATGAGAAATTTAGACAAAAATACTTTGATATAAATAGACAATTAGGAATGAACCAATACTTAATTCCTTACTTAATGTCATCTCATCCAGGCTCAACTTTAAGCAGTGCGATAGAGTTAGCTGAGTATTTAAGAGATATACATTATCAACCAGAACAAGTACAAGATTTCTATCCAACACCGGGTACATTATCGACTGCTATGTTCTATACAGGGCTTGACCCAAGAACTATGAAACCTGTTTATGTTCCAAAATCAAGAGAAGAAAAAGCAATGCAAAGAGCATTACTTCAATTCAGTCAACCTCGTAACTACGACTTAGTTCATAAAGCATTAGTCGAAGCGGGCAGAGAGGACTTAATCGGATTTGGTCCAAGATGTCTTATAAAACCAAGAGGAGAATTTAGAGATTTTGGAAATTCAAAAGGTGGAGATAAAAACTCTAAATCAAGCAAAAGTAGAAATAATAAAGACAACAGAAATTCAAATAATAAAAAATCTTCATTAAGAGGAAAAGATTCTAGAAATTCTGGTGGTAAAAATTCTAATATGAGAAATAATAGTGGTAAAAACTCATCAAAAGGAAAATCATCAGGAAAGAATTCAAAAAGAAGACCGAGATAATAAAACTAAAAGACGATTTAGATAAATAAAACTAACAAAAAAAGTAGGGTAGAGCCCTACTTTTTTGTTAGGTAGATATAAAATAGCTATATGATTATAAAAATATACTTATTATGGTATAATCTAAATAAAACGAAAAGGAGTTGAGAATATGAGAGGATTATTAGATCCAAAGATGGATTTTGTATTTAAAAACATATTTGGAAGCGAAAAACACCC
>NZ_CABQXJ010000123.1:0-3863 GCF_902468165.1 uncultured Intestinibacter sp. | reverse complement strand
AATAAAATTTCTCATAATAACAGTAGTAAACCACTATCTAAAAAAGGCATAAAAAAAAAATAAAAATAATAAAAAACTTATAAAATAAAAAATAATAAAAAAATTTATAATACTATAATGAAAATATTGACAAAATGTATTTTTTTTAACCAATAATTCAATAAATATATTATAATAATATAAGAGATAATAAGTACCTTATGTCATTTTGCGTAAAAATAGTATGTACTTTTTTTTGAAAAAGTGATATATTAAGTGGGGTATTTTATTATCCAAAATTGTTACAAAGTAAAAATCTCTATAATTTACCATAACTGAGAGGTTTTTACTTTGTAATAAAAAGTCATGAGGACTTAATACATATTATTATTCATAAAATATTAAGGAGGTTTACTAATGAAAATATTAGTTTTAAACTGTGGTAGTTCTTCATTAAAATATCAATTAATAGATATGGAAAATGAAGCAGTATTATGTATAGGATTAGTTGAAAGAATAGGTATAGAAGGTTCTATACTTACTCAAAAAAAAGACGGTGTAGAAGGTAAATACATCAAAGAACAACAAATGAAAGATCATCAAGATGCTATAAAATTAGTTCTTGAAGGTGTTTTAGATCCAACTTACGGTGGAGTTAAAGACATGAAAGAAATAGACGCTGTAGGACACAGAGTTGTTCACGGTGGAGAAAAATTCGCATCTTCAGTTATAATAACAGAAGAAGTTGAAGAAGCTATGAGAAAATGTAGTGAATTAGCTCCTCTTCACAACCCAGCTAACTTAATGGGAATAGATGCAATAAAAGCTGTACTTCCAGGAGTACCAAATGTAGGTGTATTTGATACTGCATTCCATCAAACAATGCCAGCATCTTCATACTTATATGGTCTTCCATACAGACTATATACTGAATACGGTGTAAGAAGATACGGATTCCACGGAACTTCTCACAAATACGTATCTCAAAGAGCAGCTGAAATGTTAGGAAAAGACATAGCTGACTTAAAAATAATAACTTGTCACTTAGGAAACGGAGCTTCTATAGCTGCTGTTGACGGAGGAAAAGTAGTAGATACTTCTATGGGACTTACTCCACTTGAAGGTTTAATAATGGGAACTAGATGTGGTGATATAGACCCAGCTATAATACCATTCATAATGAAAAAAGAAAACTTAGACGCTGATGGTGTAGATAAATTAATGAATAAAGAATCTGGTGTATACGGAATGACTGGTATATCTTCAGACTTCAGAGATATATGCGATGCTGCTGCTGAAGGAAACCAACAAGCAATAGATGCATTAGATGCTTACCATAAGAGAGTTAAAAAATATATAGGTGCTTACGCTGCTGAAATGAACGGTGTAGACGCTATAGTATTCACTGCTGGTTTAGGTGAAAATGGTATAGACGATAGATTAGCTATAGCTTCTAACTTAGAAGTATTAGGTGTTAAAATGGACGCTGAAGCTAACAACGTAAGAGGAAAAGAAAGAGTTATATCTGCTGCTGACTCTAAAGTTAAAGTATTATTAATACCAACTAACGAAGAATTAATGATAGCTAGAGATACATTAGAATTAGTTAAATAATTATAGTTATATAATTTATCAAAATTGATTATAATATAAATGTTTAAGGTAGGCTAAAACCTACCTTAAATTATGTGTATAGGATTTTTTTTCATAATTAGCATAAAATAGTATTATAACTATCAAGTAAAAATACTTGACAAACATTAATCCTATTTGTATAATAAATTTGGTAATATGTTGAGGTGAAAAATATGATAATTAGTCTTAATGAGTTAAATAAAAGAGAAACTGGTAAAATAGACTTGAATTTTTCGCAAAAAATTGATAATATTAGTTATTGTGATAACACATATACATTGGCTTCACCAATTAATCTAGTTGGTAGAATTTCTAAAAATGCAAAAGATGAAGTTCATCTTCTTGCAGATGTAGATTTCACTATAATAGATAATTGTTCTAGATGTCTAGAACCAGTAGAAGTTCCAATGAGTTATACCATTGATGGTTTCTTAGTTAGCGAAGATTTTGATGAAGATAATTTTGAAGACTATGATGCTTTTATTATTGACACTGATGAAGTGGACTTAGTAAAAATAATAGAACAAACATTAGATTTCAATTTACCACACAAAGTTCTTTGTAACGAAGATTGTGAAGGTCTTTGTCCAGAATGCGGAGCTAATTTAAATAAAGAAACTTGCTCATGTAGCGAAACTGCAAGTGACGAGGATTTTATAGATCCACGTTTTGCTAAATTAAAAGATTTGTTCAAAAATGATTAAGGAGGTGGCTTAAATGGCAGTACCTAAGCGTAAAACAGCTAAATCAAAAACTAAAATGAGAAGAGCGGCTAATTCAAAAATGACAGTTAAAGGATTCGTAGAATGCCCACAATGTCATGATGTTAAATTACCACATAGAGTTTGTCCTTCTTGCGGACACTACAACGGTAAAGAAATCGTAGCTGAATAGTTATATAAAAAAACATGTAGTTTAGACTACATGTTTTTTTTTGCAAAAATATACGTTATAATAATATAGTACAAAATTGTTTAAAAAGATTTATAAAAATAAGAAAATAAATTTATATAAATTATTTAAATACAGTACATTATTTATTGTTAAAATAATTATTATATTATTAAACTATGGAAATAATATATTTTTAATAAAAGATTTATAAAGGGAGGAACATATGAAAATAGTTATAGATGCAATGGGTGGAGATAATGCTCCCCAAGCCACTGTAGAAGGTGCAGTACAAGCTATAAATGAATATGGTATAGATGTAATCCTAACAGGTGACAGAGCCCAAATAGAAAAGGAATTAGAATCAAAGACTTATGATAAAAATAAGCTAGAAATAATACATACTACTGAGATAATTGAAAATGAAGATAAACCAGTAATGGCAGTAAGACGTAAAAAAGATTCTTCTATGGTTGTAGCATTAAACTTAGTAAAAGATAAAAAAGCTGATGCAATAGTATCAGCAGGTAGTACAGGAGCTTTATTAGCAGGTGGTACATTAATCGTAGGTAGAATAAAAGGAATTGATAGACCATGTTTATGCCCAGGCCTTCCTAATATAAAAGGTGGAATAACTCTTCTTGCTGATGGTGGAGCTAATGCAGATTGTAAGCCTAAAAACTTAACACAGTTTGCTTTTATGAGTGATATATATTTAAGAAAAGTTATAGGTTTAGAAAATCCTAGAATAGGTCTTGCAAATATAGGTACAGAAGAAGGTAAAGGTAATGAGCTAGTAAAAGAAGCTTATTATGAATTAAAAGATTTAGATTTAAACTTTGTCGGAAATGTTGAAGCAAGAGATGTAATAAACTCTGTATGTGATGCTTTAATATGTGATGGATTTACAGGAAATACACTTTTAAAATCTTGTGAAGGTGTAGCTATGAGTTTAATGAAATTAATGAAAGATAAATTTATGGAGTCTTTCAAAGGCAAAGTAGGTGCTTTAATGCTTAAAGATAGCTTTAAAGAAATAAAATCTATGATGGACTATACTGAGTACGGTGGAGCGCCACTTTTAGGAGTTAAAGGTGGAGTAATAAAAGCACATGGTAGTTCTAATGCATTTGCTATAAAAAATGCAATCAACCAAGCTATAAAATTCGCAAATGGAAATGTTGTTGAAGATATAGAACAAGTTTTAAAAGAACTATCAGAAAAAGAAAAAGCTCAAGATAAAGAAAACTAAAAATATACTAATTAAAAATCTCTTCTAATTTAATAGAAGGGATTTTTTTTGTATGATAGATTGTCAATATAAGTGCAACATTTTATGTTTATGTTGCAGCGAAGAC
>NZ_CABQXJ010000122.1:0-3887 GCF_902468165.1 uncultured Intestinibacter sp. | reverse complement strand
GGTCTTACCGGCATCCGGGTGGCTGATTATGGCAAACGTTCTTCTTCTTTCAATCTCTTCTGAATACTGGCTCATTCTATTTTATATGTATATAATTATACTTAAATACAGAAAAACCTGTTTTTTACTATGTTAATTATTTTTTCCATTAATACTTAGTTTTAAACGATTTTTCACAATATATTAATATTTTACAATTTTAAATATTAATTTTAAAATTTATTTAATTCTTTATTTTACTTAATTTAATTAAATATACTTTATTTTTTTTTAATATTGAATTAAAATTAATAATATGAATTATAATAAATTTATACATATTAAATTAAATAATAGAAAAAATGTGAGGTAATTATTATGTCAAGCGAAAATAATCGTACTAACTTTATAAAAAACATAATTAAAGACGACTTAGCTTCTGGAAAGCACGATTCTATAATAACTCGTTTCCCACCAGAGCCAAACGGATATTTACATATAGGTCATGCTAAGTCAATATGCTTAAACTTTGGATTAGCAGAAGAATTTAACGGAAAAGTAAACATGAGATTCGACGATACTAATCCACTAAAAGAAGATGAAGAATACGTAAATTCAATAAAAGAAGACGTTAAATGGTTAGGATTTAACTGGGATAATCTATTCTTTGCCTCTGACTATTTCGACGAAATGTACAAAAGAGCTATTGTCTTAATCAAAAAAGGTAAAGCATACGTATGTGATTTATCTCAAGAAGAAATAAGAGAAACTCGTGGTACATTAACAGAACCAGGTAAAGAAAGTCCATACAGAAATAGATCTGTAGAAGAAAACTTAGATTTATTCGAAAGAATGAAAAACGGTGAATTCAAAGATGGAGAAAAAGTTTTAAGAGCTAAAATAGATATGGCTTCTCCAAACTTAAACTTCAGAGACCCTGTTATATACAGAATATCTCATAGTACTCACCACAACACTGGAGATAAATGGTGTATATACCCAATGTACTCATTTGCTCATCCTCTAGAAGATGCTATAGAAGGAATAACTCACTCTATATGTACTTTAGAGTTCGAAGATCAAAGACCACTTTACGATTGGGTTGTTAGAGAATGCGAAATGGAAAGTGTTCCAAGACAAATTGAGTTTGCTAGACTTAACTTAACAAACACTGTTATGAGTAAAAGAAAATTAAAATTATTAGTTGACGAAGGTGTAACTGATGGATGGGATGACCCTCGTATGCCTACTATATCAGGTGTTAGACGTAGAGGTTTCACTCCAGAAGCTATAAGAGCTTTCTGTAACGAAATAGGTGTTGCAAAAGCTGATTCTACAGTTGACTCTAGACTTTTAGACCACTTCTTAAGAGAAGACTTACAACAAAAAGCTCCTCTTGCTATGGGAGTTTTAAAACCTTTAAAATTAGTTATAACTAACTATCCAGAAGGTCAAACTGAAATGCTAGAAGTTGAAAATATGGCTAAAAACGAAGAAGCTGGTACAAGAATGGTTCCATTCAGTAGAGAACTTTATATAGAAAGAGACGACTTTATGGAAGAACCAGTTAAAAAATATAGACGTTTCTTCGTTGGAAACGAAGTTAGATTAAAAGGTGCATACTTCGTTAAATGTACTGACTTTGTAAAAGACGAAAATGGAGAAATAGTTGAAATCCACGGTACTTACGACCCTGAAACTAAGAGTGGTTCTGGATTTACTGGAAGAAAAGTAAAAGGAACTGTTCACTGGGTAGATGCAAATAACTGTGTACCATGTGAATTTAGATTATTTGAGCCATTAATATTAGATAATGATCCAGAAAATGAAGGTAAACACTTCTTAGATCAAATAAACCCTAATTCACTAGAAATATTACAAGGTTATGTTGAGCCAACTCAAATAAAAGACGCTAAACCACTTGACAAATTCCAATTTGTTAGAAATGGATTCTACAGTGTTGATACTAAATACACTACTGATGATAAATTAGTATTCAACAGAATAGTACCATTAAAAAGCTCTTTTAAATTAGAAAGTAAATAATTTATAATAAATATAAAAAATGGAATCAACTTTATAGGTTGATTCCATTTTATTTTATAGCTATAACTTTTTTTAATTATTAGGACTAGCTTTTAACCCTTTAACTAATTCCTTAAAATAATATAAGAAAGATCTCATCTTATCTTTATCTTTTAATTTATCTATATATATACTTGGTCTTGTAAGCAAATCACTATCATTTAAACTTATTTCAAAAATCTCATTAAGTTTTTCTTTTATTTCTTGCTTTTTATCTTGATTAAAATATGGTTCTTTATAAAATTTAAAATAGATTTCCATTTTAACAGATGATGGATAAGCATATACTGCAAACAATCTATTTTCTTGTTTTTTAGTATATGAAGGTACAAAACTTGGACTTTTCTTTCCTTTTCCCCAATTTATTTCACATCCAAAACTTCTAAATCCAGCTAATATAACATTGCAAACATCCACTAATTCTTCATCTACATCTTTTACTGCCATCAAAAACCCTTCTTCAGTCCATGAAGTTTTATTTTTTACAGCTATAGAACTGCTTGTCTTGCCTATTATTGTAGGTACAAATGTCTTTATTTTACGATCTGATTCAAACTGTTTAATTTCTACACCAAGTACTTCAGTATTTACCATTTGATTGTTTAAAAATTGTATTATATTTTTTAAAGAATCTGGTATTTCATCTGCTACAAATAGTAACCTTATTTTACCTTCTTTTAAATTACTCTCTACGTTGTTCCAAAATAAATTTTCACTTTTTTCATCTATATCTAATTCATCACAAATACTTTTGTTTTGTTGTTCATATAAATCTCTAATAGTGTCTATTGACCAATATTTAATTGCATTCGCTGCATAGTCTAACATTTGCCCAACAACTTCACGTCTTATTCTCGTATCACTACTTCTTTTCACTTCTACAAAAGTTGGTATTGCATCTTGGTCTATAAATAAGTGGTCCAAAAACCATCTGTCATTTCCACCATCTTCTCCTGGAACCCCCATTTCTCTTGCAATAAAAATCCATTTTCTTGGATTATCTGGTGAAATCTGATCACCTGCTAATATATTTGGATATTTTTCTATTAATTCTTGAAATATAGCTTCATTTTCATACTTGCTCTCTTTAAGTTCTAAAATTTTGTTATCTTCATTTACTACAAATATACTCCCGCTCATACATATCCTCCTTCTAATAAGTATTATTTAACATAATTTCTACATATTAATTTTCCTATTACAAAAAATTCTATATTTCTATAAATAATCATTTTTATATATATAAAATTCTACTTTATGCAAAAAATACCCAATTTTAAACAGTATATATTTTCTATACTTTTGTTTAAAATCAGGTATCTCTATATTACCATAACCATAACGTATTGAATCTATTTTGTTTTCTCTACCTTAAATCTAGGTTTATATTGTGAAAGCTCTTTATTCTTATATGTAAAAGCATTTTTAGGACAAATATTTATACATTTATCATTATCTATATTGATTTTTTTGTTTATTTATTTTATAAATATAGGATAAACCATTTTATAAACTAAATTAATCATAAATACAATAAATTTATTTCTAGGATATAATTTCGTTTCACCGTCTAAAAACGATTTTAAACTAGCTTCTATAATATCATTGACGTTAGTTATCATTTCATCTTGTTTTTCGTCTTCTGTTCTTTTAAAAAAGAAATTATACACGTTATTTGGCATAGGAACGTATATACAGTAAGTTACGTTTAAGTTTGGCATATTTAAAAATATATAATTCCAATTTTATTCCCCATAATACACTCCTATTTTATATGATAGATTGTCAATATAAGTGCAACATTTTATGTTTATGTTGCAGCG
>NZ_CABQXJ010000121.1:0-3894 GCF_902468165.1 uncultured Intestinibacter sp. | reverse complement strand
ACATAATATTTTATTTTTATTATTAATATTGTTAGTCTAATACACGTTTATGAGTTATAATATAATGTAGATTTTAATCAAAATAAATATTTATTAATTAAATTTTATACTTTGGTGATAATCTTTACAATAATTATCATCAAGTATTTAATAATTATTAGTTATATCTAAATTAATAATAATTATTAAATTGAAATTTTATATAAAGGTGAGATACATGAATTTAATAACATTAGAAAACATTAGCAAAAGTTATTCTGAAAAAAAACTAGTTGAAAATATTTCTTTAGGCATAAATGATAAAGAAAAAATAGGATTAATCGGTGTAAATGGTACTGGTAAATCTACTCTACTTAAAATAATTGCTGGAGCTGAAATACCTGATGATGGTACTATTACAAAAGCCAATAAAGTAAGAATAGAATATCTTCCTCAAAATCCTTATTATGATGAAGATGCTACAGTTTTAGAGCAAGTTTTCAAAGGTACTTGCGAAGAGATGAAAATTATAGGAGATTATCAAGATATTTTAGACAAAATAAATAAATCCTATGATGAAAAGTTAAACGAAAAACTTTTAAATCTACAAGAAAAAATGGATGCTTTAAATCTTTGGGATTTAGAAAGCAGTGCTAAAACTGTCTTAACTAAGCTTGGAATAAAAAATTTCAACCAAAAAGTCAAAGAACTTTCAGGTGGGCAAAGAAAAAGAGTTTCTCTTGCTTCTGCTCTTATTACACCTTGTGAGTTACTTATTTTGGACGAACCTACAAACCACCTAGACAACGATACAATAGATTGGCTAGAATCTTACTTAAACTCTTTTAAAGGCTCTATCTTAATGATTACACATGATAGATACTTCTTAGATCGTGTAACTAATAGAATATTAGAACTAGATAAAGGAGTTTTATATAGTTATGAAGGAAATTACTCTGTATTTTTAGAGAAAAAAATGAACAGACTTCAACTTGCTGAATCTATGGAGGCAAAACGTCAAAACCTACTTAAAAAGGAACTTGCTTGGGTAAGACGAGGTGCAAAAGCTAGAACTACAAAACAAAAAGCTAGACTTCAAAGATTTGATGAATTATCAAATAAAAACGACTTTACTCCAGAAGATAAATTAGAAATCTCTGTTGGAAGCAGCCGTCTTGGTAAAAAAATAATCGAAATAGAACACTTAACTAAATCATTTGATGGAAAGACTTTTATAGACGACTTAGATTACACTCTAGCTCGTACAGATAGAATAGGTATTGTCGGCAAAAACGGACTTGGTAAATCTACCTTAATAAGACTTTTAAATGGTGAAATCAAGCCAGATAGCGGAACAATCTCTATAGGTGAAACAGTAAAAATAGGCTGCTTTAACCAAGATACTTCTAAGATGCACCCTGAAATGAGAGCGATAGATTATATAAAAGAAGAAAGCGACTATATAACTACTGCTGATGGTCACAAAATTACTGCATCACAAATGTGCGAAAAGTTCTTATTTAATGGAACTCTACAATACACTCATATTAAAAATTTATCTGGTGGTGAGAGAAGAAGACTTCAACTTCTTAGAGTTCTTATGATGGCTCCTAACGTACTTTTACTTGATGAGCCTACTAATGACTTAGATATCGATACTTTAAGCCGTTTAGAAGATTATTTAGATGAATTTAACGGTGTTCTTATATGTGTTTCACATGATAGATATTTCTTAGATAGAGTTTGCAATAAAATATTCGCTTATGAAGGTCGTGGAAAAATAAACATATATACAGGAAATTACAGTGATTACTTAAATTTCAGAGAAGAAGAAAATATAGAGTTTGAGGAATTTGAAGAAGAAGTCAAAGAAGAAAAGCCTAAAGTACCTAAAAAAGAAAAGCCAAAGGCAAAAAATAAACCAAAATTCTCATATAACGAACAAAGAGAGTTTGACACTATAGATGCAGATATAGAAAAATTAGAAGAAAAAATAGCTAGTTTAGAAGAAGATACATCTAAATTCGCAACAGATTTTACAAAACTACAAGAAATAATGGATGAAAAAACCAAACTAGAAGATGAATTACAAGTAAAATATGAGCGCTGGGAGTATTTAAACAACCTAGCAGAAGAAATATCTAATTGGAGTAATAATTAATCACTTCAAAATTGATTATAGCTTGGGCAATATGCCACATAATAAAAACTAGTGAGGTTTATGAGGAGGAATAATATGAATATATACGCTCACAGAGGTAATAGTGGTTTCTTCCCAGAAAACACTATGTATGCTTTTAAAAAGTCGCTTGACTTAGATATTTGTGGTATCGAACTTGATGTACAAAAGACAAAAGATGGAATACTTGTTGTTCACCACGATGAAACTTTAGGTAGAGTTTTTGATGGTAAAGGTTATATAAAAAAATTGACATTTGATCAATTAGTAGACTCAAATTTAAATAACGATGAATTAATTTCTAGAGATGACTGTAAAATACCTACTCTTGAAGAAGTTTTAGAGCTTATTAAACCTACAAACTTAACTATAAATATAGAAATAAAAAACAACAAAGTTAGATATAAAGGAATCGAAGAAGATATAATCAACTTAGTTAAAAAGCACAATATGGAAGAAAGAGTTTTAATATCTTCTTTTAATTATAGAAGTTTAAAAAGAATTTTTAGATTAGACCCGACAATTAAAACAGCTTACTTAGTTGGAGCTTTCACATTTAAACATAAAAGTTTAAAAAAGGTATTAAAAAGATGTAAAGAATGTAACTGTGCCTATATACACCCATCTTATGATGTTGTAAATAAGGAATTAGTAACTGAAGCGCACAAAAAAGGCATATCAGTTCAAGTGTATACAGTTAATTCAATTACTATAATGAAAAAACTTATAAAATTAAAAGTAGACGGCGTTTTCACTAATTATCCAAAAATAATTAATACTATAGTAAACGAAAATCTTTAAATTTTATAATTATTTATAAATGTTATATTAGACAATTAATATACTAAATTATTTATAGCTATTGACATATTTAATATAAAATTATACAATTTTATTAAATTATCGTGGAGGTTACAAATGGAAAACATACTTAAAGAATTTGAAGTTTTACAACAAAACTTAGACAATTTACCAATAGAAAATTTAGCTGACTATGACTTAAGTAAAACTGCTTTATTTATTGTAGATATTAACAATGGATTTGCCAAAGAAGGTACTCTATATTCTGATAGGATAAAAGCACTTATAAATCCTATTTATGAATTTGTAAAACCATTAGAAGACAAATTAAATAAAATTATAGCCTTTACCGATACTCATGAAGAAGATTCTGTAGAATTATTAAGCTATCCTGCTCACTGTTTAGCTGATAGCGATGAGTGTAAGGTAGTTGATGAATTATTAGATATAAAAAATCTTGAAATTATACAAAAAAATTCTACAAATGGATTCTTTGCTATAGATATTAATACATTAAACGATATAGATAATGTAGTGGTTGTTGGTGACTGCACAGATATATGTATATATCAATTTGTAGTTACATTAAAGGCTTATTTTAATGAAAAAAATATTAATAAAAATATCGTAGTCCCTATGAATTTGGTAGATACATATGATATACCATTTGTTCATCCAGGAGACCTTTTGAATGTAGTATTTTTAAATAGTATGGTTCAAAATGGAGTTAAGCTAATTAAAAAATTTTCATTATAAATAACTAAAACACACACTTCAAAATAGATACAAATTTTATTTGTATCTATTTTTTTATAAAAAATTCACTACGTTCATGTCGCCAACGACTTCGTCCGTTGCTTAAAATTCACTACGTTCATGTCGCCAACGACTTCGTCCGTTGCTTAAAATTCGCTTCGCTCATAGCGCCAACGAAT
>NZ_CABQXJ010000120.1:0-4263 GCF_902468165.1 uncultured Intestinibacter sp. | reverse complement strand
CAATACATTGAAAATACTAGGTTTTATTTTAATGCATAAATAAACATAATAAAAAACAAAAAAATCATTGAAAAAAATTAAAAAAAATTGTATAATTTTAAGTTTGCAAAAGTGAGGTATACATATCGGATTTTATTATATATAATATAAATATAGATAATTAGAAAAACGAAATATATAGTTAAAATCACACTAGACTACAAAGTGATATTTAATAAAATTGATAATTTTTCTAATTAAAACTATTACAATAAATAATAATAAATTTCCTCGTTGGAAGGAGAAAGGTGGTAACAAAATGAGTAGTCGGCAGATGATAGAAAAGATAGGATTTATATTGTTTGGGACAATAATACTATCTTTTGGATTTTACAATTTTTATTTTTTAAATCATATTACAGAAGGTGGAGTATTAGGATTTTTATTACTTCTAAAAAATCTATTTGGAATACATCCATCAATGGCGAGTATAATAATTGATTTTAGTTTATTATTAATTGGATATAAGATTTTTGGAAAAGAATTTTTCTTATATTCATTATTCGCATCTTTTGCATTTTCAGTAACATATGGAATATTTGAAAATATAGGTCCAATATTACCTTCAATAAACAACAGCTTAATTAATGCAATATTAGGTGGTATATTTGTGGGAGTTGGATGCGGAATAATATTCAATACAGGGTGTTCATCAGGAGGAGATGATGCATTAGCATTAGTAATCGCAAAGACAACATCTTTAAGTGTGACTAAAGTTTATATTTTAATGGATGGAGTAATACTTTTATTATCTCTAAGTTATCTATCAGCAGACGCTATTTTCTATTCAATGATTGCATCTACTCTTAGTGGAAAGATAATCGATCTATTTTTGGCACATACAAAAGGCTCATTACGACTTATTACAGCATAGTTCGTCTTAAAAATTTAATATAAAAATAAAACACCTATGCTATTAGTTATAGGTGTTTTTGTGTTTGTTTATGATTTTATATTTAAATAACATAGATTAAATTAGGTTTAGGGTTTTAAATGCTTTATATAATCCATCTTTTTCAACATCATCTGTAACTATATCGGCCATCTCTTTTATTTTTTGACCGCCACTGCCCATAGCGACACCTATATTACAATGTTCTAACATAGGTATGTCCACATTAGCATCTCCAAATGCTATAGTATCTTTTATATCAGCACCAAGGTAGTCAAGTAGACTTGATATGGCACTAGCTTTATTGATATTTTTTACACCTAAATCTCCAAAAAGTGCAATTTCACCTTTTCCACCCCAAGTACCAGGATTTAAATCTGGAAACTCATCTATAGAATCTAAATGATCTTGGTAGCTATTAAGTATAAAACTAACTTTATTTACATCATCTCTATACAATTCACCGTCAAATATCATATCTGGAAATACCTCTCTAACAGTAAGTGAATTAGAAAGATTGCCTTTTCTATTGCTATATTCCTGAATTACTGGTTGGCCTACAGTTTCAAAGTTTTCACTAGCATAAAGACCGCTATTACTTTCTAAGTAGAACTCTAATTTTTTATTATGTAGCCAATCTACTATATGTTTACATTGTTCATATGTTATTGTATTATGCATAACTACATTATTATTGTCTTCTACATAACTTCCATTGCCGCCAATCATACCATCAAGACCTATATCCCATAATTCTTGATATACTTCAGATTTACTACGACCAGTACATATATATACTTTATGCCCATTATTTCTCGCTATTTTAATAGCCTCAACTGCTGATTGTGGAATATTATTGTCATAATCGACTAAAGTACCATCAACATCTATAAACAAAATTTTACTCATTTTAACTTGATCCCTTTCATCTTAATATTAAATTCAACATTAGCAAAATATTGAATATTAAATTCTATCTTCATGAGATTGCTCTTATTTAAATATATATTATCTTTTAGATAGATTCAGTCGATATATGTTATAATTATATAACAATATTCCAAAATTAGGGAAAATAGGTGGATTACGTGTCAATTCAAATTCCTATAAATAGTGATTTATCAGAAAATGTAGAGTATAACAATCCTAATTTTCCTGCATATATAAAGCAGGTATACTGTCATTATATATGGACTATAAAGCTGTTAGCCATTGGCATGATGATTTAGAGTTTATTGTTATACTTGAAGGGAAAATGTCATATGAGATAAATGGAGAGAGAATTGAAATATCACAGGGAGAAGGACTTTTTATAAACAGTAGACAACTTCATAATGGTTTTTCAGATGAAAAACAAGAATGTAAGTTTATCTGTATAGTATTGCATCCGAGTATCTTATGTGCAAATGAATGGTTTGAAAATAAATATATAAAATCACTTTTATATAAGAATGAACTAGAATATATCATATTAAAAGAAGAAGTAAGTTGGCAAAAAAGAATATTAGATCTACTAATAGATATGTATCAATCTGTAGATGATGAATTGATTTACTTTAAAGTCCAACAATCATTTTTTGAAATATGTGAAATAATATTTAGAAATAAAGATATATGTGTAAATAGTCATAATTTCAATTCATTAAAACTAAATACATTAAAAGATATGATAGGGTTTATCCAGAAAAACTATAATAAAAAAATTACATTAATTGATATAGCTAGTTCGGGAAATTGTTGTAAAAGTAAATGTTCAGCAATTTTTAAAGAGCTTTTAAAACAATCTCCAAATCAATATTTAATAGACTATAGACTTTATAGAAGTAGAAATCTATTATTAAGTACCGACAAAACGATTTTAGAAATAGCTATAGAAGTTGGATTTAATAGTTCGAGTTATTACTGTGAGGCATTTAGGAAAAAATACAGTACAAGTCCAACTCAATACAGGAAGAAACTAATTGAAACACAAAATATTAATTTACAATAAATATTTAAGTCCCATAAAAAAACAAAATGACTACAAAGTAGACATAAAACACAAATAATATAAGAAAATGCTTGAAATTTCAATGAAAATAACGAATGAATTTACACCTAAACAACAAGGATTTTTTGATGATTTAAAGAAATTATAGTTTAGAAACTAATGAAAAGGGGATGTTATTTATGGGTTTATTTAAAACAAAATCAGATGAAAATTGGAAAATAAATTATATTAAAGAATTTAATGAGATGAGAGCAGAATATGAAAAGAAAATATTAGCTAAGCAAAATGAAATAGACGAATTAAAAAAACAAATAGATGAATTAAAATCTGTTAAAAGTAATTTAAAACCTAAAGAAAAACAAATAAGAGATAGCGATATAGCATCTATAAAAGAGCTTAGAACAGAAGGTCTTAGCTATAGAGAGATTTCACAAAAAACATGTTGGAGCAAAGCTACAGTTTGTAGAGTATTAAATGGTTTTTACGATTAGATTTTCTTGTATACTCACGATTATAATATGCTATAATTAATAGATAGTATTATGAAGCGTGGGTGATAAAATTTGGATAAAAAAAGTATTAGTATAAGGGAAAGAGAATATATATTAGATTGTTTTTTAATATTAATTGTTTTACAAATTGCTAGAATAATTATAAAAAACGTATTATTGAGTGTACTTAGTTTTACAGCTATAAATTTAAATATAGCAAATATAATATCGATTATGATAGTGGGCATAAGTGTTTTTCTCTTTTTAAGAGGAAGTAGTTTATTTAATCCAGCGGGATATAGATTGATACAAATGGCCAATAAATATGAAAATAAAAAGATAAGAATAATATTATTTAGTCTTATGTTGGTAGGTTTGGCTTTGACAATTTTACTAAAAACAGATTATGTATTTACTGAAATACTTATGATGTGTTTGGCAACAATAGCTATACCAGTATATGAAGAATTATTATTTAGACAGTATTTATGGAATTACGTAAATGGATTTGTAGAAAATCAAAAGACAACATGGATTGTTATATCAATAATATCTGTGTTATTTATATTAGGATATTGGGATATCATAAGTCAAAATCTACAAGTTATAAGTAGTGATAAATTTGCAATAGACGTAGTAACATCTAAAATGGGGTTAGGTATATTAATCACAGCGGCGAGAGGTTTTATGAAATATAAATATAAAGATATATACTTATGTATATTTGTACATATTATAATAAGTTGTATTTTTCTTTAAAAATATATAATTTATGTAAGGCTCTTAGAATAATCTCTAAGAGTCTTTTCATATAAAAAATATTAAAAAAATTAGTGTTTTTAATAACTTAA
>NZ_CABQXJ010000119.1:0-4335 GCF_902468165.1 uncultured Intestinibacter sp. | reverse complement strand
TTAACATATGAAAAATAATCATAAATAGGATTATTAGCCTATAGATAAATTAATATTGAATTTATTTTGTGGGTAAAACTATTGTAAACCCTAACAAAGTCGAGATTCAAATATAAATAAGTTAACAAAACAGAAATATATTCTTGGAGGATACAATGACAAAAATTTTTAAAGTATTTTATGATGACATCAAAGATATATTTACTAATTTTGCTCTTTTAATTGTCGTATTAGCTCTTTGTATTTTACCTTCACTTTATGCATGGTTTAATATTTATGCATCTTGGGATCCATATGGAAATACTGGAAATATTCCAATTGCTGTAGTAAATAAAGATAAAGGTACAACTTTGTCTGATAAAAACATAAATGTAGGTGATCAAGTAGTAAAAAAATTAAAAGACAACGACGCCCTTGGATGGGAATTTGTAAATTCAGATTATGCTAAAAAGGGACTTGAAAACGGAAAATATTATGCAACAATCGAAATCCCAAGCAATTTTTCAGAGGATTTAGCATCAATCTTATCTAAAAAAACAACAAAAGCTAAAATTATATACTCGGTAAATGAAAAGATAAATGCAATCGCCCCTAAAATAACTGATAAAGGCGCTTCATCAATTCAAAGTCAAGTAAATAGTGAATTTATAAAAACTGTTGGTGAAATAGCATTTACTTTACTAAACGATACTGGTGTAAAATTACAAGAAGAGTTGCCAAAGTTGACAAAAATCGAAACATCTCTGATAGATGTTAAAAATAAGTTTGCAACAATTGATAACACTGTAAAATATGGCTCTAAATCTATAGAAAAAATGAATGGTGTAATAAATAGCTTAAATAAGAATATGCCTTTAATAGAAAAAACTATTACAACAGCATCTGATTTGTCTTCTGATGCAAGCTCATTTTTACAAAACACACAAAATAATCTAAGTGATTTAGGCCCTATAATAAAAAGAGATTTACAGATTTTAAATAGTGTATCTGCTTCAGCTGCAAATAGTGCTTCAGCATTGATAGAAGCTATAAATTCAAATTATGAAGATGCACCACAACGTATAGACGATTTAACGTCAAAATTAAATAATTTACACAATGTTTCAAGTAATATTGTCGGCCTTTTAACAAAAATAAATCAAATAACAAATGGACAACATTTAAATGATTCTATAAACAAATTAAATACAATAAATAGTAAGCTTGAAACTTCAATAAATATTTTAAATACAGTAAAATCTCAAATTGAAGCAAATGAGCAACCATCTTTAACAAAATTAAACAGTATGCTTACATTACTAAATGATGTTAATTCTATTACATCAAACTTAGTTAACAACTATGATTCAACTATAAAAAATCCTATAAATAAAATTCTTAATCAAGGTATAGGTGTTTCTGAAAATGTAGGTGAATTATTAAAAAATGCACAAGCTGAAATACCTAAAGTCAAAAGCTTATTAGCTAGCCTTTCAGGATTTTCAGAAAATGCAGAAGGTACTATAGCTCTTGCAAATGAAAAAATTCCTGAAGCAAAAGCTATATTAAATGATTTCATAGATGCTATAAGCAAAATAAACAACAGTGAAGATACAAAAGATCTTATAAACTTCTTAAAAAATGATGTCATGACCAATGTAGATTTCTTGAAATCTCCTGTTGATATAGTTCAAAAAACTATATATCCTATGACTAATTACGGTGCTTCAATGACACCTTTTTATACTACACTTTGCCTTTGGGTTGGTATATTACTTTTAACATCACTTTTAACTACAGAAGTTCATGTTAAAGGTGAAGATGACGACGAATATAAACCTTACCAAGTTTATCTAGGTAGAGGACTTACATTCTTATCAATAGCACTTATACAGGCATTGATTGTAAGTCTTGGAAATATCTTTATACTTAAGGTTCATATGGATAATCCACTCTTATTTACGATGATAGCCTTATTTGTAAGTGCGGTATTTAACTTTATAGTATATTCATTGGTATCTATATTTGGAAATATAGGAAAAGCCGTTGGTGTAATTTTACTTGTTCTTCAAGTAGCTGGTTCTGGTGGTACATTCCCTATACAAGTAACTCCAAAGTTCTTCCAAATGATATATCCATTCTTGCCATTTACTTATGGTATTTCGGCAATGAGGGAAGCAATTGGAGGAGTATATATGCCTAATTTAACTAGAGATATAAGCGTATTATTAATATTCCTTATATTATCAATTGTTATAAATATATTCTTAAAGGCACCGATTAATAAATTATTCCATAAATTTATTTCTAAATTAGAAGGCAGTCGTTTAACTGAATAATTTGCATAAAAAAAGGATGAGTTTATCATCCTTTTTTATTTAATCTATTCTCTCACACCATTTATAGCTTACATAGAATTTTCCATCTACTAAACCACTTTTTTGATTTACTACTTTAATTCTTTTTTTGTCATACTTATGTCCAAAGTTTTTTTCTATAGTTGTAAGTTTTCCTTGTGTTTTAAGGACATCTTCAAAGTATTTTTCTTTAATAAAAACATATTTTAAATTTTTATCAAGTTCTAAATTCATACAAATCCCCCCCTAGATTACATATAAAATTCTTTCTTATATCTTAATTATACATCAAAAAAGCACAATCTAATTATATATTATATAGTTCATTAGATTGTGCTTTCATATTATATTAACTTATTTTTATTAACAATTTCTATTTAATTCTCTAACCTTTTCAAATTCATCTTGGATTTCTTGTGATGGTTCTTGTCCAAATTTACTTACTAAATAAATTGCTATTGCTGATAATATAAATCCAGGAACTATTTCGTATAGACTAAATAGTCCACCATATATAACCCCTAAATTTCTCCAAACTATTGTCACAATTCCACCTGTTACTATCCCAGCAATCGCTCCATTTCTAGTTGTTTTTTTCCAGAATAATGAGCACAACATAATTGGTCCAAATGTGGCTCCAAATCCTGCCCATGCATTTTCAACAAGACCTAAAACTGTATTATCAGGATTTAATGCTATAAGTATAGCTATTATGGATACTCCCATAACTGTAAGTCTACTTACTATCATTAATTCTTTGTCACTTGCATGTGGTCTAATTTTTGCTTTATAAAAATCTTCAGTTATCGCCGAAGCTGTAACTAATAGCTGAGAGTCAGCTGTACTCATCACTGCTGCAAGTATTGCTGCTAAGAATACACCAGCTATAACAAGCGGGAATATCTTCATAACCATTAATATGTATACAGTTTCCCCAGAAGAATTACTTAAATCCTCAGTTAAAAATACCCTTCCTAGTAAACCTACCATAGTTGATGCTGTTAAAGAGAATACTACCCATACCATAGCTATTAATCTAGACTTTTTAATACTTTTTGCATCATCAATCCCCATAAATCTTACTAATATATGTGGTTGTCCAAAATATCCAAGCCCCCACGCAAGTGATGATATAACAGTTATCATAGCAATATGTGTTCCATCTAGTGTTATAAATGGATTTAGCATATTTACATTAACTGATTCTATTCTAGCTATTGTTGCATCTACTCCCCCCATACTAACTACAGCAGCACAAGGAACAACAACTATAGCAACAAACATTAAAATCCCTTGAACTAAATCTGTCCAACATACTGCAAAGAATCCTCCTGCAAAAGTATACGATACAACTACTACAGCACATATCAATAAAGCTAATGTGTAATCTATTCCAAATACTGTTGAAAATAATTTTCCACCTGAAACAAATGCTGATGCAGTATATACTAAGAAAAATATTAATATAAATAACGAACTGACTATTCTCAGTATATTTTGATTATCTCTATATCTATTTCCTAAAAATTGCGGAATTGTTATTGCATTACATACTTCAGTATAATTTCTAAGCCTTTTAGCTACTAGTTTCCAGTTAAAATAAGTCCCTATAGTTAATCCTAATGCAATCCATCCTGCTTCTAATCCTGCAATATATGCAGCTCCCGGTAGTCCCATTAGCATCCATCCACTCATATCTGATGCTTGTGCGCTAAGGGATACTACCCAGCTTCCTAATTGTCTTCCACCTAAAAAGTAATCTTCTGTATTGCTAGTCTTTTTATATGCAATAAGACCTATTGCAAGCATCATAGCTAGATATATTACGAAAATTACTATTATAGTAATATTGCTTTGTACCAAAACTCTCCCCCCTGACTTTATAATTATCCAACACCCCTCATTGGATAATTGTTCCATTGTATTTATAAATATAATATAATATTAAGCTATATCAATAGTCAATAAAATTTTTTTATATAGCTTAGTTTCGCAATAA
>NZ_CABQXJ010000118.1:0-4755 GCF_902468165.1 uncultured Intestinibacter sp. | reverse complement strand
GAAACGGATAAAACGTAGAATACTCAATGTAATTAGCATATTATAAAGAGATACTGTATTAGAGTTTTGCTATTTGTGTTGAATATTAAAGCAACGATATGAACCTTTTTTTATTAATTAATAAATAATTAAATTATAATAGATATCTCTTTTAAATTTATTTTTCAAAAATATGTTTTAGCTTTTGATCATAATAATCTATAAATAAAGAATAAACATAATCATATATTAAAAATACTACTTCAAATAATAAGACTAGATACCACTTTGAAGGTACATATACAAATTGTTTTGCAATAAAATATAATATTACTAAAGCTATATTTGCGTAAAGTAACTTAAGTATATATTCCAAAATTATTGGTCTATCTTGTTCTATTAAAAATTTAATCAATCCATATATGCCAAATGTAAGTGTATATATAGCCCAATGAATTTTATTTGCCATTGCTATAAAACTAAGTATTACAGATGCTAGATAAAATACTATGCCTGTTTTTGGCCCCCAATTCATAATAACAATAGCAATAGGAAGAGATGCTAAACCCAACAGAAAAATAGTATTTGTTTGAAATAAATTAACCATTAAAAATATCGTAACATCTACTGCCAAAAGCATCCCTGTATATGCAATTTTTCTGCCCATTTAATCAATCCTCCCTTAAATTAAAACTTGTGACAATTATTTTAACAACAGCTTATTAAGTCGCCTCCACAACATTCACAACATTGATCAGCGCACCATAATTGACACAATGTATCACAACAGTCATCACCACAACAACAGCAGCAACAACCATTTGAATCATTTCTTTTTCTTCGATTGTAGTTATATGAGTGATTATTATAGTCGTTTCTATATTGGTTATATTGATTAAATGCATGACTATATTCTTCGTTTTTTGGCTCCATAGTGGCCGCTGTTTTTATATATTCTTCACCTTCATCATAATATCCAATATTCATAGCTGATAGTCCAGTTAGATAGTACCATTCACTACACTTATTGTTTATCTTTTGAAGTAAATCATATGCTCTTTGAAATTCCTTCTTAGCCATCAGACTTCTTATATCTCCAAATTGACCTTGATATACATTACTGTACATTTGTTTCACACCCTTCCTCTAATATATGTTTATATCTTAAGTAAACTCCAGAATATATTATGTTGTCTATTATAGCTTTATTAAATTCAAGATTTAAATTTTCTATATTTTTAGCAACCATTCCTAAAGACATACTTATTAACCTATCTACTTTATTTTTTAACTCTTCTTTTTTATCTATATAATCCATAAATGGATTATATCTTTTATTTTTATAATCTTCTTCTAAATCTTCATATGCATCTAGTATGTAGATATACTTTCCTAAGTTAAACCCTATGTTTCTTAAAGTTTGTTCATATTCATCTTTTTTAAATACAAATATTTCTCCCATTAAGTTTCCAAATGTATTTGAAACTCTATCAATACTTTTTGATTTTTCATTTTCTAATTCTCTTAAATTTAAAAGTTGTTGTTTGATATATTCTGCCTTCTCGGGATATTTTTCATACGCTGATTTTAATTTTCCTTTGTAAATTGCATATGCTAATTTATCTTTTATTGTATTGTCATCATATAAATTATCTTCTAATTTGTAATATGATAAAAGTATATTCATACTTGCTGCGTATTCAGTTATTTCATTTACTATACGCATTTTTTTCTTTAATGGATTAGCAATACATCTTTCTTCTGTAACTTTTGATTCCACTTTATAAAGAGCTGTTAAAATTACTATTAAAAATGTTATATCGTAATTTAATGATAATCTTGAAATTTCACCATGGTTTTCTTTTAAATATTTACACAAACCACAGTAATACCCTTTATAATAATCATATTCTCTAAATGTCAAATCCATCTTATTTATTCTTATATAACCAAACATGATTTTTCCTTCCTTTGACATTTTAACTTTTTAATATTAGTATATCACTTTAATATAGTTTTAATTTATTACAATATATTAAGAAATCTAGCTTTATAATTGCTTATTTGCAATAATTTTATACTATAATTTTTAATATAAAGATTATAATTTCTAATAAAAGTAGGTGATTAATATGACTTTACAACAATTAAAATATGTGCTTGCTATAGCTGATAAAGGCTCTATCAACGAAGCCGCCAAAAGTTTATTTATATCCCAGCCAAGTCTTTCAAATTCTATAAAAGAGCTAGAACAAGAATTACAAATTACTATTTTTGTACGAACTAATAGAGGTATGACTCTTACAAATGAAGGATACGAATTTATCGGCTATGCAAGACAAGTTATTCAGCAATATGAAATACTCGAAGAAAAATATATTGAAGATAAGTATGCTAAAAAACACTTCTGCGTATCTACCCAACATTATGGTTTTGCTACAAACGCATTTATATCATTAATACAAAAATATGGTGGTGATAAATATGAATTCTCTATTAGAGAGACAAAAACCTTTGAAATTATTGATGATGTAAAAAATTTACGCAGTGAAATCGGAATTATATATTTAAGCAATTATAATAAAAGTGTACTACAAAAAATTATTCGTGAAAGCAATCTTAAATTTTTATCTCTAATAAAAGCTAAACCTCATATATTTATAAGCGAAAATCATCCCCTTGCATCTAAAAAAATAGTTACACTAGAAGATCTTGATGAATATCCTTGCTTATCATTTGAACAAGGAACATATAATTCATTTTACTTTTCAGAAGAAATATTAAGTACTCGTAGCGTAAAAAAGAGTATAAAAATTAGTGATAGGGCTGCAATATTTGACTTTATGGTAGGACTTAATGGATATACAATTTCTTCTGGTATGTATCCTGCTTATTTTTTAAGTGGTAGAAAAATTATATCCATCCCTCTTGATGTTGATGAAGTTATAAATATCGGTATAATTTATCATAAGGACATTACTCTATCTAATATTGGACAAATATATTTACAAATGTTAAAGGATCTTTTAAAAAAATAATTGCTTGAGCAATTATTTTTTATAAAAATCCATACTACAAATCGTAATCAAAAATCATTCTTTTTCATCATTTTAATAAAAATAATTATATGTTTTTAGTATTTGTATTTTATAAATTTATTATTTTCTTAACTATAGTTTTTAACTATATCAAGTTATATTTTTTTAGTTATACTAATATACAGTCCTATGAAATTACAATTATATTAAGAAGTAAATCTCATTTCTATAATATTTATAATACTTCTCAAAAATAAATAACCTACAAAAGTACTTTACAAATCAATTTTTTTAGTATAGGTTATGTGTTCACAGAGGTTGTGAAAATTCTGAAACTTTATCAAGACTACAAATTTCTTCACAGTAAAATTTATATAATAAATATTCATATTAAAAATAAGGGGGTTTTAATAATGGATAATAAAAAAGGATTTGCAACTACATCAATTCATGCAGGGCATCACAAAAACGCTGCTGGTGCTTTATCATTGCCAATATATCAAACTTCAACATTTGTATTCGAAAGCGCTGAACAAGGCGGAAAAAGATTTGCAGGCGAAGAAGAAGGATACATATATTCCAGATTAGGAAATCCAACTAATACTTCTTTAGAAGAAAAAGTCGCTGCTTTAGAAGGTGGTGAAGCTTGTGCCTCTACTTCATCTGGTATGGGTGCTATTGCTGCTACATTATGGACAGCATTAAAAGCTGGTGACCATGTTCTTGCTTGTGATACGCTTTATGGCTGTACTCAATCATTGATGAGCAGTGGTTTAACAAAATTCGGTATCGAAGTAGATTTTGTTGATTTATCTGATTTAGATTTAGTTAAATCCAAAATAAAAGATAATACTAAAGTTGTTTATCTTGAAACACCTGCTAATCCAACTTTAAAAATCTGTGATATTGAAGGAATTTCAAAGATTGCACACAAAAAAGAAGGCACTATAGTTGTTGTAGACAATACTTTCTGTTCACCATATATCCAAAGACCACTTGAATTAGGTGCAGATGTTGTCGTTCACTCTGCTACTAAATATATAAATGGTCATGGTGATGTTATCGCCGGTTTAGTAGTTGGTAAAAAAGATTTTATAACTGCTGTTAAAATGGAGGGTATCAAAGATTTTACAGGTGCTGTACTAAGCCCTAATGATGCATTCTTAATAGCTAGAGGTCTTAAAACTCTTCCAATAAGAATGGAAAAACATTGTGAAAATGCAATGAAGGTAGCAGAATTTTTACAAAATCACCCTGCTATTGAATCTATACTTTATCCTGGATTAAAAGACTTTCCACAATATGATTTAGCTAAAAAGCAAATGTCTCTTCCAGGTGCTATGCTTTCATTTGAAGTTAAAGGTGGAATCGAAGCTGGTGCAAAATTGATGAATACTATAAAACTTTGTACACTAGCTGTTAGCCTTGGTGATGCAGAAACATTAATAGAACATCCAGCATCTATGACTCATTCTCCTTGTACTCCAGAAGAAAGAGCTGCTGCAAATATTACAGATGGTCTAGTAAGACTTTCTGTCGGTCTTGAAGATGCCGATGATATAATCGCTGATTTAAAACAGGCATTAGATAAATTAGTATAAAAAATTCGCTTCGCTCATGGCGCCAACGACTTCGTCCGTTGCTTAAAAATCACTTCGCTCATGGCGCCAACAAATCGGAGATTCCGTTGCTTAAAATTCACTTCGTTCATGGCGCCAACGAATCAAAGATTCCGTTG
>NZ_CABQXJ010000117.1:0-4931 GCF_902468165.1 uncultured Intestinibacter sp. | reverse complement strand
AACAGTTGCTCACAACGCTATTCATGAAAAGACAGGGTTAGGAAATGATTTTTTAGGATGGGTAAATTGGCCAGTTGAATATGATAAAGAAGAATTTGACAGAATAAAAAAAGCGGCACAAAAAATACAATCTGACTCAGAAGTATTAATAGTAATAGGTATAGGTGGATCTTATTTAGGTGCAAGAGCTGCAATAGAAATGTGTTCTCATTCTTTCAGAAACAATTTATCAAAAGAAGATAGAAAAGCTCCAGAAATTTATTTTGCAGGAAATAGTATAAGTTCTTCTTATTTAGTGGACTTAATAGAAATAGTAAAAGACAAAGATTTTTCAGTAAATGTAATATCAAAATCAGGAACTACAACAGAACCTGCAATTGCATTTAGAATATTTAAAGATTTATTAGAAAAGAAATATGGAAAAGAAGAAGCAGCAAAAAGAATATATGCTACAACTGATGCTAAAAAAGGAGCACTTAGACAATTAGCAGATGAACAAGGATATGAAACTTTTGTTATCCCAGATGATATTGGTGGAAGATTCTCAGTAATGTCAGCAGTTGGTCTACTTCCAATAGCAGCAGCAGGACTTGACATAGATGAAATGATGAAAGGTATGGCAGATGCTAGAGAGGATTTCTCTACAGATGTTATAGATGACAACTATGCATATCAATATGCAGTAATAAGAAATATATTACATAAAAAAGGTAAAGATATAGAGTTATTAGTAAATTATGAACCAGCATTACATTATGTAAATGAATGGTGGAAACAATTATATGGAGAAAGTGAAGGAAAGGACCAAAAAGGTATATTCCCAGCAGCAGTAGATTTCTCAACAGATTTACACTCTATGGGACAATATGTTCAAGATGGAAAAAGAATATTATTTGAAACAGTAATAAATGTAGAGCAACCTAGAAAAGATATAACAATAGAACTTGATGATGCTAATTTAGATGGATTAAACTACTTAGCAGGTAAAGGGTTAGATTTTGTAAATCATAAAGCTTTACAAGGAACTGTATTAGCACATAATGATGGACAAGTTCCAAATATGATAATAAACATAGAAAAATTAGATATATATAACTTCGGTTATATGTCATACTTCTTTATGAAAGCTTGTGGTGTAAGTGGATACTTATTAGGAGTTAATCCATTTAACCAACCAGGTGTAGAAGCATATAAGAAAAATATGTTTGCATTACTTGGAAAACCAGGTTTTGAAAAAGAAAAAGAAGAATTAGAAAAAAGATTATAATACATACTTTTAAATAGAAGTATTTAAGGCGATAGAAAAATCCAAGCAAAATGATTACTTAATTTTGCTTGGATTTTTTTGAATATAAATTTCTATTTTTATTTAAGTTTAAATTAAGTTTATGATAATATAATAAAACCATAGAAACGATAATAAATATTAAAAAATTTATTTATAAGATAAATAACATTAATTGAACAAGTAAATCTTATGAATATAGGAGGAATATACAATGTCAAAGAAAAAAAGTATTAGTTTAGTTGTAATTGTGGCAATAATTTGTTCTATTTTAAGTTCATTACTAACAGTAGTTGTAGTAAATAAGACGGGAATATTAAATGGAACAACAAATTCAGTTAAGGGAACTAGCTCACAAATTGTAGTAAGTAATGAAAAAGGTACAAATGTATATCAAGCTGTAAGTGAAAAAGCAAAACCTTCAGTAGTTGGTATAACAACAACTACTTTAAGTAGTGATAATATGTTTTCTATGCCTACTGAATCAACAGGTGTAGGAACAGGGATAATAGTAGATTCAAATGGATATATACTTACAAATTCACATGTTATATCTGATGGTCAAGCAAAAACAGTAAATGTATTATTTAGTGATGGTAGTACAATAGATGGAGAAGTTTATTGGTATGATTCTCAACTTGATTTAGCTATAGTTAAAGTTAATAAAACAGGACTTACAGCAGCTGAATTAGGTGATAGTGATAAAGTACAAATAGGGGATATATCAGTAGCAATAGGTAATCCATATGGATTAGATTTAGCAGGAACAGTTACACAAGGTATAATAAGTGGATTAGATAGAACAATATCAACATCAGAAACAACTATGACAGGTTTAATCCAAACAGATGCAAGTATAAACTCTGGTAATAGTGGTGGACCATTATTAAATTCAAGTGGTCAAGTAATCGGTATAAATACTGCAAAAGCATCAGAAGGTGAAGGTTTAGGATTTGCGATACCAATTAACACTGCAAAACCAATAATAGAATCAATAATACAAAAAGGTAGTTATGAAAAAGTAACTTTAGGGATAAAAGGGACAGATGCATCAAAGTATGCTCAATATTCAAAACAACAATTAAGTACTGATGAAGGCGTATATGTAGCAGAAGTTGTATCAGGTTCAGCAGCAGAATCAGCTGGTATAAAATCAGGAGATATAATAACAAAAATAGATAGTACAAATTTATCAGTTATGTCTGATTTAACAAAAAATCTATATAACTATACTAAAGGTGATTCAGCAACACTTACAATAAATAGAGATGGAAAAGAAATGACATTAAAGGTAAAATTCTAATAAATTAATTATAAGTCACTAAATAAAAAAATAAACCCTATATAGGGTTTATTTTTTTTATATATTGTTACATTTTGATGGACATGAAGAACAATCGCAATGTACTGATTTTAATTTATTATTTTTAGAATAGTAATTTAGGAAAATAGCAGTAAGTATAACTACAATTATGAAAGAAGCAAATTGTAATACAGTTACTCCAGTAGTTCCAAATACTATTAATGAACCGACAAAGTTAACTACGAAACCTACAATCCATGCTACACCAAATTGGTATAGTAGAGAAGCAAGCATCATTTTGTTTCCGTATTCTTTTCTCATAGTAGCTAAAGTAGCTATACATGGAGTATATAATGCACAGAAAACTAAGAAAGTATAAGCTGTTACAACAGTAAATACTACAGCAATACCAGAATTTAAATTACCAAATAAAATTAAAATTGTATTTACAACAACTTCTTTAGCACCTAAACCAGTTATTAATGCTACTGATATTCTCCAATCAGCAAATCCTAATGGTGCAAATATAGGTGTCATAAGTTTACCTAAGTAAGCTAAGAAACTAGTATTTATATCTTCTGTGAATCCTCCAAAGTTAAATGAAGACATTGCCCATATAAGAACAGACATGAAGAACATAACTGTTACAACTTTGTATAAGAATCCTTTTGATTTATTCCAAGCATTTTTTAAAAGAGCATTTAAAGTTGGAACTCTATATTCAGGAAGTTCTAATACAAATGGCTCTAGTTCAGTTTTATATACTGTTTTATTTAAAATTAAAGCTACTAAGATTGCAACTACTATACCTAATAAGTATAGAGAAGTAGTTACGATAGCTGCATTTTTCTTAAAGAATATTCTTATAAATAGTGCGTAAATAGGTAATTTAGCACCACATGTCATAAGTGGAGCAATAAGTGCAGTTATTTTTCTATCTTTTTCACTTTCTAAAGTTCTTGTCGCCATTATAGCTGGAGATGCACATCCCATACCCATAACCATTGGTATAAAGGCTTTACCTGATAAACCAACTTTGCTCATTATTTTATCCATAAGAAATGCCGCTCTAGACATATATCCACTATCTTCAAATAGTGAAATTCCTAAGAATAAAACAAAGATTAATGGGAAGAATGGTAATGTACCACCTAAAGAACCTAAAATACCATCGACAATCAATGATCTAAACCAAGCACTAGAATGAACTAAAAGTCCATCGACAGGTGCAATAATATAATTTTCTATTAATTCAGTAGATAAATCCTGTAGTGGTCCACCAACCCAATCAAATGTAAATCTAAATAGTAAAAATAAAATTCCGATAAATATTGGATAAGCTAAAATTGGATTTAAGACAATATTATCAATTTTATCGGTAATTGTTTTTTTATTTTTAGAATTATCAATAGTACATCTATCTAATATCGAATCTATTTTTTTATATGTTTGACTTTCATTACCAAAGTCCTCTATATAATTTGTTTTTAAGTTTACGGAATTTCTAATAACTTGTTCTATATTTTCTGTTCCGCTTTTCTTTTTTGCTATTATAGGAACAATTTGTATTCCTAATTCATCTGCCAATTTATCATAATCAATTTTAATATCTTTTGAATCTGCTAAATCAAGCATGTTTAGAAGTAATATAATAGGTTTATTATACTTCATAAGTTGTGTAGTTAAATATAAGTTTCTAGATAAGTTAGATGCATCAACAATATTTAATATAACATCAACATCTTCATTTTCTAAAAAAGATTTAGATACTTTTTCTTCGTTTGAGAAAGTATCCATTGCATAAATTCCAGGTAAGTCGACAATTTTAATATCTTTATTTAAATAGCCTTCCTTTTTTTCAATTGTAACTCCTGGCCAGTTTCCTACATACTGATTAGAACCAGTAAGTAAGTTAAAAATAGTAGTTTTCCCTACATTTGGGTTTCCAAATAAGGCAACGTTAATCAAAATAGCTCACTCCTTTACTTTACTGTAATGTTTTTAGCATCATTTTTTCTAAGTGCTAAATCTAGTCCTCTAAAGTTAATAACCATAGGATCACCAAAAGGAGCGACTTTTTTTACTGATATTTCAGTGCCACTTATACATCCTAAGGCGAATAGTCTTTTTGCTAGCCTAATATCACCGCTTATGCTATCAATTGTAGCTTTTTGGCCAACCTCCAAATCGTAAACAGTCATCATTAATACCTCCTAATGAAATTCATTATCATAGTAAAAATACTATATATATATAATAATTTTTATGGTGTAAAAAGTCAAGTTATGCTATAGGGGTAAAAAATGAAAATATATAGTAAATTTAAATATGAGTTTTTTCTAT
>NZ_CABQXJ010000116.1:0-5157 GCF_902468165.1 uncultured Intestinibacter sp. | reverse complement strand
GTCCGAAATGAACACCTGCTTCCAAAAGCTGTTTCATTGAAATAACGCTCATGTTTGTTCTCCTTTTTGGTTAGATTCTTCCGTACAGATCATTTTCTATCTGGACCCAGCCTTCACACCGTCGGGGCACCATCCATTGGAATCTCTGTACGTGATTTTTATTTGTGCGTCTTTACGCACATTGCAACTCTTAGAGTATAGCACAGCAAAACCCTCTGTGTAAAGAGGGTTTTCAGGATTTTTTATATAATTTTTTATACTTTATAAATAAAATTTAATATAAATAAGTACTATTTATTCAAAACAATATTATACTTTTAATATATCAATTATTGATAGGGGGGATATATTTTGTTTATTAGAAAAGAGGACTTTAATGAAGTTAAAATCATTCCTTCTATTTTAGTCTATTTACTGATGAACTTTGGAATAATTTTTGTAATAGAAATTATAGATGATAGCTTCTTAGATAAGAATACTAATGTTGTTCAATTGATTATAGATTGTCTATTTATTCTATATTTATTTTTTAAGTTTGGAGTAAATTTTCGTAAACTAAATAAACTAATACATGATTTTATTGAAAAAATAAACATAAAAGAAATCTTAAACGTTGTATTTACACAGATACTAATTTCTTTGGGTACTACTCTTTTGATACTAGCTATTGTATGTTTTATAGATTTAGATATGGCAAATTCACTAAATAGTTCTGGTGATGATATTTTCACAAATACTGTGTCTGTATTTATTTTAACTGTAATAACTGCACCAATACTTGAAGAATTGCTGTTTAGAGTGGTAATTTTTAAGAGATTATCAAGAATTTTTGATGTATATATCGGTATGATATTCTCATCAATATTGTTTGGAATCTTGCATGTAGAATTAGCTGTTGTAGGTGCTATTATTTTTGGTATTGCAAACTGTATTTTATATTTAAAATATAGAAATATATTGATACCTATGACTGTGCATTTTCTAAATAATTTAATTGTAAGTATACCTTCTTTGTTTACAAGTTCAGATTCTATCACTGGAGCCGAAAACAGTCTACTTACACTTAGCGATGCTTCTTCATATTTAGTAGTCGGCATTATCACTCTTATAATCGGATTAATTTTATTTATAAGATTTATAATACAAAATCGTAAATATATCGAAAAAGATGCTTTTGATATGAAAACTTATAAATTTGATAGTCTTTTGTAATTATCTTAAATAAAATAAAACCGTAGTTTGTACTACGGTTTTATTTTATGGCTTTACTATACTCCATTTTGTCTTTGTAATACTTCTATTTTCTGGGTAAAAGTCAACTTCTACTCCATCCATAATTACAAGCACCTTACCAGGAAGTATAACATTTTTGCTACTTCCTTTAGATGCAATCCACTCATGGTTGGATATATTTTTTAGCCCTAATATACTCCTGTTTTTTACATTTTGTACTACTTTTCCGATTAATTGCGTTGGTTTTATATCTTCATATCCAACTATGCTGTTTATAATTTCAGTACCTGGAAGTAAATCCAATATTTCATATTCATTTGCTCCACTTGCATATGAATATGTTATTTGTAGTTGATGTTGTACTTTAGGCTTTTTGACAGGTGTCTGTGCCTTGTCTTTATCTATAATTATTATCTTTTTCTTTTCCTCAAATCCCTTATTTGAATCAGCTATTACAACTCTTTCTGTATGCTTAGAATCTTTTTCGTTTTCGTTTTTCTCTAATTTATTATTATTTTTATTTTCAATAGAGTTTTCACTAAATTCTAGTATTTGCTCATTATTATCATTTGGCCAGTCTATAATATCCTTAAACTTAATTAACTTTTGGATAAATGTAGTTTCATCTATTCGTAACTCCAGATTATTTATTCCATCAACAAAACTTTGGATAAAGACTATTTTTATATCATCTGTATAAACTTCATTCCAATCTTTTATCAATTTTGAGTGTATACCACGCACAGGCATATTACTTTTATCTTTGTAGCTATAAACAAATATCGGCTCTTTATACGCATTTAATTCGTCATTTTTAGTATAATAAACCGTATCTATTACTTTACTTCCTTCAAATGGATTACTGTCAAATAAAATCTCAAATAATAAAAACGCTAAACTATGCCTGTCAGTATTTATATTGGCTCTACTTTTATTGTTTAATATTTCTGGAGCAGAAGTTTTTTCATAATTAATGTCATAATTATAAGCGTTTTGTTCAACTATCTTTTCTGTATTTTTTATCTTACACTCATTTTGAGGAGTTATAACAATATCATTTAATGTTATAGAATTAAAGCACTTTTCTTGTTTATGAATGTCTTCAAATAATTTGCATACTTGAATACAGAGATTTAATTTTTCACTAAGATTGCTAAATTTCGTGTTTTCATATATGTAAGTTTCTTGTTTTTCTTTATTGATATTATTAGTTTCATGTATATTATTAATTTGATTTTCTTTATCGATATTGTTTTCTTTTTGAACATCATTTAAGTTATTAAAATCAAGTTTTAGATCTATATCTGTGGTTTCTGATTTCTCAATAGATAATGTATTTATCTCTAAATCTATTCCCCATTGCCTTTGTTGTTGCAATTTTTCCATCTTTTTAGCTTTTTGCCCATTTATAATATCATCAATCGAAATCTTACTTTTCTTTTCTTCTTTTTCGTTTATTTCTTCTTGATTATTTTTATTTATATATAAGTAATCATCATCCAAATCATCTACATAAATAATTTCTTCGTTTGTTATTTCATTATTTTCTAATCTATCAGTTTGTTTATCATTATCAAATTCATCTGTTCTTTTTTCACTATCCATCAGCTCCACCTCCTGCCCTTATTTTTCTTTTATATTTAAATCAATTTCTAAAGTTGAAGATATTTCTTTTCCTCTTCTTTTAATTTTATGTGTTCTTCTTCTCTTCGCTTATCCTCAATATTTTTATTCAGTTCTTCTTCTTTTTCTTTATCTATTGTTTTGTACTTTTCTAGTAATGAGTCTATTTCCATTTTTCTACTGTCTATATGTTCTTCTTGAGATGTTATCTTACTCAATTCTTCTTGTATCTTTTTTATTTGTTCTTCTAATAGATGTTTTTGCTCTTTTAAATCTATATTTAACTTTTCTAACTCTTGTTTTTCACTGGCTAACTTTTCTATATTTTCATTGTTTTCGTTTTTTTGACTCAAAATCTGCTCATTATTTAATTCAAATATTTTTATCTTTTCTTTTGAATAATTTATTTCGTTATCTATTTCTTGTATTTTTTTCATATTTTCAAGATTTTTTATAATTCCGTCATAATTATCACTATTAAAAATAATCG
The DNA here is from genome assembly GCF_902468165.1 of uncultured Intestinibacter sp. Classification (NCBI taxonomy): domain Bacteria; kingdom Bacillati; phylum Bacillota; class Clostridia; order Peptostreptococcales; family Peptostreptococcaceae; genus Intestinibacter; species uncultured Intestinibacter sp. Next base: position 1,811 of record NZ_CABQXJ010000116.1, on the reverse strand, counting down.
ACATGGAGATATCGTCTTGACTTCCTTGTTTTGATTTTTCTTCAAACTGCTCTCCTAGTTTTTCTTCCATATTTATTTTATCATCAATTGTATTTAAAGAACCTAACTCAGTTGCTATCGAATAATTATAATCTAAAAAATCTTTCTTATCTATAAATGAGTTATAAAGACCTGATGTTGATATCATAATCGCAAAAGGCATTTCATCAGAAAAATATGTAGTAAAGTTATTGTATGCTTCATCATCACTTAATGTTTTTTTATGATTTTTATTTTCTATATTATCTATAGGTGTATTCATCTTCCCATTTTTATCTATTACTACAAAACTTCCATCTCCAATTAAAAATCCAAAACTACATTCTTGACTCATAACACCTACAGACAGCGTAGTATCATAAATAGAAGATATGTTTTCAATATCAAAATCATTATCTAAGTATTTATCTATTTCATTTTGTGTAATTGGGTTCATATCTACATCTTCATTTATTTTTATATGCCATTTTGATATTGTCATTTTTATGATTCTATTTATAAGATATTGTTTATCATAATTATAAGCTTCAACAAATCTATTATAGTCATTCATATATTCATAAATACTTTCCTTTGCTGCCTCTGCTGCAAATTGTGACCCTCTATCACTTCTAAAATGCTTTTGAGAGCTATGTCCATCTGCCACCGCTGTCATAACATAATCTTTTCTCTCTAAATCCAATTCTGTATAATCTTCACATTCTCTCCCTTGATTTATATGTATTTGACCTGTTGTCACAGCACTAATTCCATTTAACAAAATCTTCACCTCCTATATTTTCTATTATATACAAAAACAGGCCCAACTTTTTAATAAGTTGAGCCTATTTATATATTGCAATTTATTATTTTCTTAAATCGATATTTTGGTCTTTTACTGTAGCCATTTCTCTTATTTGATTAGAATATTGTGATTCAATATGTACCATGTCGATAAATTCTTGTACTGAATTGAACCCACCTAACATTTCTCTAAGTGAAATTGCTCTGTTTGCAGTTTGTTCATTTACTCCAGGAAGTTTTAATAAATCTTCCTTTGGGCAAAAGTTTATATTTATATTGTTGTCATCTACACTTTGATACTCTGTAGTTTTATTATAAGATATATAGTTACTACTATGGAAGTTATGATGATCTTGTTCAAAAGCTTCATCATAATTTTCATTTTCAAATAAACTATCACTTGGATTATTTGAAATTGTATCGTAGTCTCTATACTCCATATTTGAGTGGTATGTGCTATCTAAATGTGTATCATTTCCACTACCTTTTATATAATCTTTTCCTTTGTAGTGTCTTCTCACATCTTCTCTGATTTTGTCTAAATCTTTATCTTCTATTCCATTAGTAAGAATATAATCTCTTCTTATTAAGTATTCTCTTCTCACTAAAAATGAGTGAATAACACCTACTAATAAACTCACCAACCATACTAAAACTGCAACAGTTGATGCAAAACTAATAGGATCTGATACAATGAAAAATATAGATAAAATACCTACTAATAAGTATAATACTCCTGCTACCTTCCATTTAGTTGTTCTAGCCTTTGTTCCTATATATATGAATGATGCAAAAGAAAATCCAATGCATGAAAGTACAATCCACCACGAATTAAGAATTTCCCAGATTAAACCTCGTCTTGTTACTGACATATTTTCACCCTCTTAAGTAATTATTCTTTTTAAAATATATAGAAATTTTATTCATTTTATAACACAATTATATCATTTATAAGAAACTAATATTATATTTATTATATTTATTTTTAT
>NZ_CABQXJ010000115.1:0-5237 GCF_902468165.1 uncultured Intestinibacter sp. | reverse complement strand
TATAAATAAAAAACTCTAGTTAAATTGGGGGGACCAAAATACTAGAGTTTTTCATTTAGGTTACTTTATTATTTAATTTTTTTTAAATCATCTACCATTTGATCTATATCTGCATGGCACTTGTCAGCTGAAGAACAGTTGCTACAACCACAGCCACAACTACTTTTGCCAGATTTTGACTTTTTGATAAAATTGCCAATTGTCGCAACCACTATTAATATCGCTACTATTGCAATTATCCAATTGATCATTTTAATTCATCTCCTATTTATACATTATACACTTATTTAAGTGAAATTTATCTAAAAGATAAACATACAAACATGGTATACGATGAATGCTACTATATAAGCAGTTATCATTTGGAATGCTATTGTTATTCCAGTCCATTTCCAAGAACCCATTTCTTTCTTTATAGCACCTACTGCTGCGAAACAAGGCATGCAAAGTAAGTTAAATGCCATATATGAGAATGCTGCTGCTTGAGTGAATACTGCTGATAATCCTGGAAGTGCTGCTGTACCTTCAGCTGCTGCTTCTGATACTGCATCTGCTGCACCGAATAATACACCGAATGTAGAAACTATATTTTCTTTAGCTATCCATCCAGTTACAACTGCAACTGATGCTCTCCATTCACCAAATCCAAGTGGTGTAAATATCCATTGTATTCCTCTACCTATACTAGCTAATATAGATTCATCCATTTCACACATTCCACTGAAGTTGAAACTAGATAAGAACCATATAAGGATAGTTGATCCTAAGATTATTGTTCCTGCTTTTATTGCGAATCCTTTAACTTTTTCCCATGCATGTATTAATACACTTCTTAAAGTTGGTATTCTATATTGAGGAAGCTCCATTATAAAGTTTGAAGTTTCACCTTTGAATAAAGTGTTACTTAATATTAAAGCTCCTATTACTGCTACTACTATACCTATCATATATATAGAGTAAATTATTAATGTTTGATTATATTGTGTAAATAAAGTTGCAGCAAACATTAAGTATATTGGTAATTTAGCTCCACAAGACATGAAAGGTGTTATCATTATAGTTAATCTTCTATCTTTTTCACTTTCAAGTGTTCTAGATGCCATAACTGCTGGTACTGAACAACCATATCCCATTAAAAGTGGTATGAAAGATTTTCCTGATAAACCAAATTTTCTAAATAATCTATCCATAACGAAAGCAACTCTCGCCATGTAACCACTGTCTTCTAAGAATGACATTAATAAGAATAATACTAATATTTGTGGTAAGAATGATACAACTCCTCCTACCCCAGCAAGGATACCATCGCCAACAAGTCCTGTTGCCCAATCAGCAGCACCCATGCTTTCTATTGCACCCATTATAGTTTCTGTAAATGGTCCATCCCAAAAATCAGTAACTATAGTTTGTAACCATACACCTATACCTAAAGGTCCTTCACCAAAAGTGATTGAGAATAATGCATACATAATTACTAAAAAGGCTGGTATAGCTATAATTCTGTTTGTAAGTACTTTATCTATTTTATCTGATGTTGTTTCTTTTCTTTGACCGTTTGCTTTAAGCGGTTTGCTAACTGTTTTATTTACTACTTCTGATATGAATTTATATCTTTGGTCTGCTATTTCAGCTTCTGTGTCTCCATTGAAGTCACTATTTGCTTTTTCTACTATTGAAGTTATTTTTGCTCTTTTATTTCCTGGTAATTTTTCAATTACTATTTCATCTTCTTCAAGTATTTTTATTGCTTGCCACATTTCATATGAGCTAGATTTGTGATTTTGATTATCGTTATCATCAAGTAATCCCACTATCTCTGTTATATAGTTGTTAACTTGTGGTGAAAATACTTCTAAGTCGTTACTTTGTGTTTTTGATGAAGCTATCTTTTGTGCAGCTTCCATTAATTCATTTACACCTTTTCCATTTCTTGCAACTATTGGGATTACTGGTACACCTAATATTTTTGAAAGTTTTTTAACGTCTATTTTTGTTCCTGATGCTTCAACTTCGTCCATCATATTTAAAGCGATTACAGTAGGTATTTTAGTTTCTAATACTTGTAAAGTTAAATATAAATTTCTTTCTATATTAGTACCATCTACTATGTCTATTAAAACATCTGGGTTTTCATCAACTATGTAGTCTCTTGCTACTATTTCTTCTGCTGAATATGGAGATAAAGAATATATACCTGGTAAGTCTACTATCTCTATTTCCTTATTTTTTTTATATTTACCTGTTTTTTGTTCAACTGTAACACCTGGCCAGTTACCAACATGTTGTTTTGAGCCGGTTATATCGTTGAATAATGTTGTTTTACCGCAGTTTGGATTACCTGCAAGCGCAATTCTTATACTCATTTCGTCTCTCCTCTAAATATTATTACATTTTACCCCAATTACGTCATGATTTTTAATGTCATATTAAATTATATAAGTGCTATATACTATATTTATTTTATATGATTTAGAACTATTTTAAATTTATATGTTCTGCCTCATCTTTTCGTAAACTTAATTCATATCCTCTTAAGTTTACTTCTATTGGATCTCCTAAAGGCGCTACTTTTACAACTTCTACATCTACACCAGGAGTTATTCCCATATCCATTAATCTTTTTCTTACTGGTCCTTTTTTACCAAGGTTAAGAACAACACCTTTTTGCCCTGGCTTTAAATCTTTTAACGTCTTACTCATAAACATTTCCTCCCAATTAAATTGTGCAACTATTGAACTATAATTTTGTTTGCCATGCCTTTGTTTAAAGCTATTTTAGACCCTTTTATCATTAATATTATTCCACTATTGTTTTCAGAGATTACTTCTATTTTTTCTCCAGCTATAAATCCTAAGTTTTGTAAGTGTCTTTTTACGCTTTCTTTAGCACGTATTTCTTTAATTATTTTTTGTTCGCCAATATTCACCATAGTTAATGACATAACATGCACACCCTCTCTTTTTATTTTACTATTTTAAAGTGACGGATAATTGATAGTTAATAATAATTATCAAAATCATTATTTAACGATATCAATTATCATTTTTTATTTTTTATAGTTATATATTAGACCTTTTGGGTAAATTTGTCAACAATAATTGATAATAATTCTTATTTTAATTATCCCGATTTTGCTATATTAAATTTGTAATTCTAGAATAAAATTTTACTTTACTTTTGATACTATATATAGGAGGTATGCTATATGTTTCAAGAGAAATTAATCAAATTTTGTTCACCTACATTAGTTGGCTTTAAATGTGGTAGTTTATTTAAGGTTAAGTGTGATAATTCATACCCACTAGATAAAATATTAGCACAATATAATATCAAATATAACGGCAAAGGGGTTTTCTTCATCAATCTACTAAAAAGAGATAATTCTTCATTAATATATGTGTATAGACCTATAAAGTTAACTAAAAATTTATCCTCTATAGCTGCACATAATTTCTTAAAATCATATGGATATAAATTAAACGATTTAGACAGTGATTTAAATTATCTTAAATATAGATTTGAATCTTTACAAAAAACACCCCACGAAATAGGAGTTTTTTTAGGCTACCCTATTTGGGATGTAAAAGGTTTTATTGATAATAAAGGAAAGGATTTTAAGTATTGTGGCACTTGGAAGGTGTATAATAATACCGACTATGCCAAGATTTATTTTAAGAAGTGTAAATACTATACAAATTTATATTGTAAATTGTTTAGCTTAGGAGTTCCATTAGAATATTTAATTTTAAAAAATAGCTTATAGATATAAATTTAAAATTAATGTATATCCATAAGCTATTTATTTTTTTCCTTTTTAAATTTTGAAATTATCTTTTCTAAAATGCTTATTTTCTTCTTATATGGTTTATCAATTATATTATCGTCATATTGGTCAAATTCTACTTGTTTATGTAATCTCAAATCATCTATAAATTGATTTATGCAATCTCCTACAGACTCTTTATCTAAGCATTCTGAAGTTAGATATACACAAAAGTCTTCTGGCTTCATTTCTCTATAATCGATATTTTCTAATAGTGATTTTATTTTCAGGTTTGATTTATCCTTATCGTCGTATTTAATTACAACTTTATTCTCTTTTATTTCAAAAGATATAATGTATATTTTCTTATAGTCTTTATATATAAAATAAGGATACTCTCCTTCAAACTCATTTAGTTTTAATATAGGAATTATTTTATTTTGGATATAGTTATTGATATTTGTAGCAAATTTAGTATTTGGAAATTGATGTTTATCTTCAAAATCTTTACATGCATTTTTAATTGCTATTGAAAAATCTGAATAAATCCTATAAATAGGTTGGTAATAATAACAATGATTAGGATAATTATATCTATTTTCTTTATATTGTTTTAAATTATAATTATTATCATTTTTCCCCAATGCTTTTAAATTATTTAAGTATATCACTATTTCTTCTTTAATTTCATCTATCCCTTTAACTTTATCTCTATAAAATTCAAGTGCTTTTAATGCCTGTTCTAACTCAATTTTTTCTATATTTATATCGTTTGTTTTTAATAGATCTTCTTTATCTAGTGAAAATTCTTGATTATATTGTTTTTCTAATTGTAATAAATTTAAGATAAGTATCAGCAAAGCATATTTAATTAGCTCTCTTTCTATATAATTGAGTCCATTATCCCCAAATATTTTGTATTTCATCAATATGTTTTTTGCTTCTTTAACTGCTAACAAAACTCTATAGTTATCTTTATTCTCGTCTTCTGATATATTTATCTTGCTATAATCCCAAAATCTTATCCTACAAATTATATCCTCGCAATATAAAACAACCTTATATCTTAATTCTTTATTATTTATATATAGAGGTATCTCATAGCCTTTATCTACCTTTTTAACATCTAATAATATTATTTCACTCTGCTTATTTATCTCTTCTAGGACTTTGTCTTTATTTTGTTGTATATTTATTAATTCTAATTTAATCTGGGCAAATTCGCCTAATTCTATATTAAATATTGATAAATCTTTATTTATAGAGACATCTATAAAATGGTTATAAGTATTTCCTATAGTATTGATTATTTCTTCATAATATTTATTCATAGGCACCTCCAGAATCTTAAAATTATATCTCTTACAAAAATTATAATAGATTTTTTAGATTTTATATATATTATTTATCATAAACATCAAAATTTACCTTAAAAAGGAAAAATATCTTTAGATTTAAATATCTATATTATAT
>NZ_CABQXJ010000114.1:0-5439 GCF_902468165.1 uncultured Intestinibacter sp. | reverse complement strand
GGTGTAACATTTAACCCATCACAATATGAAATACCATTTGAAAAAATGTATTTTGAACAAGACTAAAAAATAAGACAGCATTAAATGGTATTGAAGAAGGGATTTTTATAATCCCTTCTATTTATTATTAATTAGAAAAATTATATTAAATAGAAAATATTTAAATAATAATTGGAAAAGCTAATTGCTATCTTTTTTGCTTATATTTAAATAAATTTACCTAAAAAATTATATATATTATGGAAAGGGATAATATGAGAGATTACATATTAAAAAGATTAGCAACAGTAATACCTATCTTAATAGGAATTTCATTTTTATCGTTTGCTCTTATAAGTTTAAGTCCTAGTAATCCTGCTGAGGTTGCACTTCGTGTAAATGAAATAGTTCCAACAGAAGAAGCAGTAAGGGCTATGGAAGAACAATTGGGAACTAATAAACCTTATATAGAAAGGTATGTAACTTGGTTAACTGATAGTTTACAAGGGGATTTTGGCAATAGTTACGTTAATAATAAACCAGTTGCAACTTTAATAGGACAAGCTATTCCCAATACTATAAAATTAGCTCTTTTAGCATTATTAATTACAATAGTTTTTAGTGTATTAGTAGGAATACTTTGTGCTGTATATGAAGGGTCATTTGGAGATAAATTAGCAAGAGCGTTAGTTTTTGTTGGAACAGCTATGCCGAGTTTTTGGGTAGGTCTTTTATTAATTTGGATTTTTTCAGTAAAACTGAATTTATTCCCAACTAGTGGTATGGAAAGACCTAGCTCTATAGTTCTTCCAGCGATAACCTTGGCACTTTCTTATATTTCAACTTATGTAAGACTTATAAGAAATAACATGGTACAAAATAAGCATGAAAACTATGTTTATTATGCTAGGATAAGAGGACTTAAAGAAACAACTATAATAAAACATATATTTAAAAACTCTTTACAATCATCTTTAACAGCTTTAGGTATGTCTATTCCTAAGCTTATAGCAGGGACAGTAATAGTAGAAAATATATTTGCATGGCCTGGAGTAGGAAGGGTATGCGTAGATGCAATATTCAATCGTGATTTTCCAGTAATACAAGCATATATACTTTTAATGGCAGTATTATTCGTAATATGTAACTTATTAGTAGATATTTTCTCTGTGGCTATTGACCCTAGAATGAGAAAGGAGTAAAGAGATGTCAGTATTAAAACGATTATTTTCAGATAAAATAGCAGTATTTTGTATGATAGTTATAGCAGCTTTTGTTATAGTTGCTATAGGGGCTCCTGTTTTAGCTCCGCATGACCCGGCAGAAATTGATGTAACTAATAAATTTGCAGCGATGTCTGCTGCATATCCTCTAGGAACGGACCAATTAGGAAGATGTATGTTGTCTAGAATGATGTATGGAGCGAGAACAACTATTTTTGTTTCATTATATACAATGGCAATTACTATATTTATCGGAAGTGTATTAGGTATTATATCAGGATTCTTTAGAGGTTGGGTAGATGAAGTTATAATGAGAATTTGTGATATAATGCTATCTTTTCCAAGTGAAGTTATGATTCTTTCTATAATTGGAGTTTTAGGCATAGGTATGCAAAACCTTGTTATAGCAACAATTATAGCAAAATGGGCATGGTATACACGAATGATAAGATCTATAGTTATACAATATAATGACAAAAACTATATAAGATTCTCAAAAGTTGCAGGTTGTAGTACTTGTCATATTATAACAAAACACATATTACCAGCTACATTAGGCGAAATTGCAGTTCTTGCTACATTAGATGTAGGTGGAATCATACTTAATATATCAGCTATGTCATTCTTGGGTCTTGGTGTTCAACCACCTACAGCTGAGTGGGGAATGATGCTAAATGAGGCGAAAACTGTACTTATGTTACATCCAAGTCAAATGATGATACCTGGTGTGGCCATATTAACAGTTGTAGCAGTATTTAATTTCTTTGGAGATTGTCTACAAGATGCATTCAATCCAAAACATTCAAGTTATAAGAAAAAGGCGGTGAATGAATAATGAATTTGTTAGAAGTGAAAGATTTGACTATAACTGATTCAAAAAATGGAGAAGTAGTTGTTGAGAAAAATAATTTTATATTAAAAAAGAATTCTTGTCTTGGAATAGTCGGAGAGAGTGGTAGTGGAAAATCCATGACGGTAAAGGCTATATTAGGTCTTACTAATCCTTGGCTTAAAATAACAGGGAGTGCTTTATTTGATGGACAAGAGTTAGTTGGATTAAAAGGTAATACATTAAGAAAAATAAGAGGAAAAAGAATATGTATGATACCTCAAGACGCTATGACTTCATTTGACCCACTTTATACAATTGGATATCAAATGATAGAGACATTTGTAGAAAATTTAGGTTTATCAAAAGAAGAAGCTAAAAATTTAGCTATAAGTTCCTTAGAAAAAATGTTAATTAGAGAACCAGAACAAGTTATATTAAAATATCCTCACCAAATTTCAGGTGGAATGTTACAAAGATGTATGATTGCTATAGCTTTAGCGATGAAACCAGATATAATAATTGCTGATGAGCCAACGACTGCATTGGATTCAATAAATCAAAAGGAAGTCGTAGAGGAATTTATAAGACTTAGAGAACTTACTCAAACATCGCTTATTTTTATATCACATGACTTAGGTGTTGTTCAACATTTAGCGACAGAGATTTTGGTTATGAAAGACGGAATTTGTGTTGAAAGTGGATCTGCACAAAAAGTATTTAGAAATCCAGAAAATGAATATACTAAGTACTTAATAGACACTCGTGTTCATCTTACAGAATCATTTATACAATCTATGAAAAAAGAGGAGGTAATGTAAGATGATACAAGTCAAAGGAATTCATAAAAGCTATTCTAAAATAGGTGGAGGATTTTTCAAAAAAGATAAATTACATGTATTAAAAGGAATAGATTTTGAAATAGAAGAAGGTCAATGTATAGGATTAATTGGAGAGAGTGGAAGTGGGAAAAGTACACTAAGTCGTTTAATTTTAGGCCTTGAAAAACCAAATGAAGGTTCAATTACTATAGAAGGAAAATCGGTTAAATCGTGGATAAAAGAAAATCCAGGGAAAATGACTGTAGTATTTCAGGATTATACATCATCTGCAAATCCTAAATTTACAATAAAGCAAGTTATTGCAGAGCCGCTAGTTGCCTTACGTCAAACTGAAAATTTAGATAATGTAGTTGTAGAATTACTTGAAAAAGTAGGATTATCAGCAAATTTAATACATAGATATCCTCATGAATTAAGTGGTGGCCAACTACAACGTGTATGCATAGCAAGAGCTATAGCTACAAAACCTAAAATTTTAGTATTAGATGAGGCGATAAGTGCATTAGATGTATCTATACAAGCCCAAGTCTTAGATCTGTTAAAAGACTTGAAAAAAGAATTGGATATGACATATTTATTTATTGCGCATGACTTACAAGCAGTTGCCAATTTATGTGATGAAGTTTTATTTTTATATCAAGGAAATATAGTAGAAAAGATTTCAAGTGATAGATTAGCATTTGCAGAAAATGAATATGCTCAAAGGCTTCTAAACTCTGTAATACCATTTAAAATAAGTTAATTATATTTTTATAATTTGATAAATAAAACTAGCTTGTATAAAACAATACAGGCTAGTTTTATTTTATACAAATTTTTATATAGTTAGAATTTAAAATTTGTCAATATAGCAAAAAATATCTATTTGTGTAATAATATAAATTAGAAAATAAAAGAGAGAGAGTTGATAAAAAAATATGGCGGAAACCATAAAAGCAAGAAACTTAAGTTTAGCACTAAGATATATAGTTGATAACTTTGGAAAAAATACACTTTTAAATCCCGGAAAGGTAGAAGCTATTTTAGCAGATTTAATTCCTCAATCTGAAATTGAGATAAATTGGATAATAGATTCGATTAATTCAGGAATTATGAAAGTCTTTGTTGAAGGAAAGAGCTCAGATGACCAAAGTAGACAAGAAATTTTAGAAAAGGCAACAGAAATATTTGAAAAATATTATATTACTGGTCTAAGAAAGGACTATATTCTAGATAATATATCGTATGCTTTAGGTTGGAGTGATATAGAAATAGATAACTTAAGTGAATATGAAGTAAAAAGAAATGAAAAAATATCACAAGATAAATCTATACAAAGCAAACAATCAATATTAGCTGAAGATATAGCAAGTAGTGAAGAAATTCATAACATACAAGAAGATGAACTAGCTTATGATGATGAAGACGAAGAATATTATGATGAGGATGATTATCCACAAGGTAAAAAGAAAAGTAAGCTGAGATTTTTATGGATTTTATTAATACCAATATTATTAGTAGCAGGATATTTTGGATATAAATTATTATCAGACCCAGGAGATGTAAGTGTATCGAATATAGAATTTAGTGAAAAATACGAATTACAAAATGATATATATACATTTGATGAAGGAAAAGATGTTACATTAACAGTTACGCTAGAAGGCAGTAAATCTGGTAAAATAGATGAAAAAAAGGTATCTTACGCATTAGATGATCCATCTATTTGTACTTATAGAAAAATCGCATATAATAAATGTGAATTGATAAGAATGTCAAATGGAAATACGACGATAAATGTATATTACGGTGGAGAAAAAATAGAAAGTATAGATATAGGCTTTAGTGATATTAATGGAGATAGCGACGAAAATAATGCTATAGCTATAGACAAAATCCAAGTAACTAATATGGAAAAAGAAAACAGCGGATATATATTAAAACTAAATAACGAAGCTGAAATATCAGTAACTTTAAAAGGTAAAGATATAAATAATGATTTATTATCTTACTCAATTGATGACACTAGTTTAGCTAATATATCTGGATACCAAAATAAATGCAAAATATCAGCTAAAGAAGAAGGTTCTACTACTCTTAGAATATTATATAATAGAGATGAAATATACAATATTAATATAACTATACAAAAAGACGACAATAATGAAAATTTAAATTTAAATAGTCAAGTTGATACAGTTATAAAAGAGTACTGGGCTAATTATGCAAATGCATCAAATAAAGGAGATATATCTTATTTACAAAACTTTATAACTCCAGAAGGTGAATTACATAATGAATTAGTTAATACACTTGCTCAAAGCTCAAACAAAACTACAGAAGTTATCGGATATACTAAAGATAACATGAAAGATGAAGGCGGAAAGTATAGAGTAGGCATAATCGTTCAAAGTAACATAAAAGAAGGCGAAATAACTAAATCTAGAAAAGAATATATGGAATTTATCGTTATACAAGAAAATGGTCAATGGCTTATAGATAAAGTTGAGAATAAACAAGTAAGAGAAGAAAAACAAATATAAAAATAAATATAATAAATAAAATATTAGTTTCTTATAAATGATAT
>NZ_CABQXJ010000113.1:0-5538 GCF_902468165.1 uncultured Intestinibacter sp. | reverse complement strand
CGGGCTGTTCACTTTTCTTTTTTATTTTAATTACTATATCTTATCTAGTACTTCTTTTATTATAGCCGGAGCTTTTCTACATTTAGATTTTTCAACTGCGCAAACAGCAAATCTCAATCCCATTTTTAAAGGAACTAAGTAAAGATTTTCTTTTGCTAATTCTTCACACGCCTTCATAGGGTCGTCACATGGTATACTTATAAAGAATCCATCTCTATAAGGTAAAATATCAAGTCCACATTCTTTAGCTCCTTCAACAAAAGAATTAGCTCTTACTAAAAGCATATCTTTATATGAATTCTTTTCAGTTTCATATTCTTCATATTTTTTACTATCTGCAACTATTTGTGATAATACAGCCATAGCTCCTCTATTACAGTTTGACCAAGTTGCTCTGCATGAATGCATTAATGAATAGTAAAACTCTTCTGCTACATCTTTATCTGAAGATATACCTATTGCAGCACCCATTCTCATACCATATGCCGTAAATCCTTTTGACATACTAAATGCAACTATTGTAAGTATATTACTTGGTAAATTTCCAAATTTCTTAAAGAATTTTCTACTTGCATCGTCATCTCTAACAAAATCAATATAAGCAACATCCACAAGAAATACTATCTTCTTTGTAGTATCTTTCGCTGCTTCTTTTGTCAAATCTAATACTTTATCCCATTCTTCATCAGTTAAACTATATCCTGTTGGATTATTACCTGGTGAATTTATTATTGTAAATATTCTACCTTGTTTATTTAGAATTTCAGTAAATTTTTCGCTAAATGATGATATATTGAAGTTTCCTTTTTCATCAAATAAAGAGTAATTTTGTATTCCTCTTTTTGTTTCTTCTCCTATTATTCCATATGGAGACCAATACCAATCTGAAACTAATACATCTTCCCCTTCATCAGTATAATTATACATAGCTAATTTTATGGCACCACTACCACCTGGTGAAGCTACTACTTTAACATATCCTTCTGGCTCATTTCCTTTAAAGCAAACTTTTTTTACTGCCTCTTGGTATTCTGGTTGACCTCCTATAGAAGCATATGCTGAAATTTCTTCATTAGGTAAACTTTTAAGCTGGTCATACACTGTTTTCATAGCTATTAATTTACCATTGTCGTCCATTAAAGCTCCTATTGTTGCATTAATAACCTTATCTTTTCCATATTGCGCCTCAGCTGCTTGCGCCCTTTCTGATAAGCTAAATATTATATCATTTTCTTTTGGCCATTTAGCATGTTCTGCCACCATACTCATATAAATCACCCCTAATTTTAAAATAATTACATTATATGTTGATACCTTACTTATATAATAATAAATTCCAGTTATAGGAATGTCAATAATAAATATATAATATTTTATGAAAATTCTTGAAATTAAATATTTCCAATTTATGTTTATTTATATCAAAAACTTCTATATAATTTAGGTATAGTATGAATTTTAAGGGGTGATATATATGGCTGCAGGCTGTTCAATGGAAAGAGGTATTCACGAAGAAGTTCTTTATAAACAAATAAAAGAAGTTGGATATTCTGATGCAGATTTACTAAAATTAATATCTGATAGAGAAAAAAAGGGGATTATTAATGACTTTGTTTATAGAGCTTACATAAGATTAGCTAAAGAAAGAGGTTTAAAATAATATAATCATATTTTTTAAAAAGGGATCTGAATAAATTAGTTTTATTTCAGATCCTTTTCTTGTCTAAATTTCATCCTTAAATTTTTGAAAAATCTTCTCATTAGATATATTTCATAAGTCATTGCAACGCAACAAATAAGCCTTGTTGTCATGTCTGTAGTATGTAGAGCAACTCTTGTGAAATATAAAAATAAAATTAAATCTACTACAAATATAAGTACATCTAACATCAATTTATTCATCTCCTAAACAAAAAGCTCTGATTTAAACCAGAGCTTTCTATATTCTTCCTAATAATATCAAATTTTAATACTTAAGTCAATATCGCCTATATACTATGCTAAGAAACCTATCTCGTTATATATATTAACTCTATTATTTTTTATTATGCCATTTTTTATAAATACTTTGTTTTTCACTTCCCATAACTTCTGTAGAATAGCACTTAGGGCATACTATCTTATCATGTTCATATTTTATAGTATAAGTATATCCACATTTAGCACATCTAAACTGACAAAACTTTGTTGTATAATTTTCTTCAGAAATTGAAATTATCTTTTGCTGTGTCAATGCTATTGCTATTTTTTTTCGTGCACATTGAATTATATTTTGGAAAGTTTCGCATGAAATTGCCATTTTGCTGGCACATTCCTCTATTGTTAGTCCTTCGACATCTTTTAGACGTATTGCCTCTATTTCATCTACCCTTACTTCAATTTCTTCAATCTCGCTACTTTTTTTACCAAAAGGAGCAAAATAATTCCCCTCTGGATAAAATCTAACCATATTATATAAAAGTTTAACCATTCTAAATCTTGTAGATTTTATCATTATTAATCCCTCCTATACTATCGAGATTAAATTATAAAATATTACTTATTACATTTTATAGTTTAAAGATAATTATATTCCTTTAAAAATACAACTATAACTTAATTTATAATATATGCAATAAAATAGCGCTACTATTAGAATTTTAAATTAGTAACGCTATTTTGAGTGTTTATTTTGTCTATATCTAAGCTTTTTTTACTTCTATATCTTTTAATGAATTTAATAAGTTTATAACTATAGGATTGAATAATCCTTCAACCTCTTCGTCGCCATCTTTATAAACTCCAACAGACACATTTCCAAGTCCTGCATTCATAGGTAATGTTCCAAGTAAGTTTAATTGTAAATCATCCAATAATTTTTCAGTATCATTTCCTTTAAATATTTGTATTTTATTTCCACAGTCTGGGCAGACTATATAACTCATATTTTCAACTAAACCTATTATTTCTATGTTTAATTTTCTGACCATATTTACAGCTTTAGCAACTATCATTGATACCATATCTTGTGGTACTGAAACCATAACTATTCCGTTAATTGGAATTGATTGCATAACTGTCAGTGAAACATCACCTGTTCCTGGAGGCATATCTATTAATAAGTAGTCTAATTCTCCCCAGATTACATCTGTATAGAATTGTTTTACAGTATTAGATATCATTGCTCCTCTCCAAATTACTGGTTGATTTTCATCTTCTAATAATAAATTAAGTGACATTACTTTAATTCCATCAGAGCTTTGAACTGGATATATACAGTTATTAGGAGCTCCCATTGCCTTTGCATCCTTAACACCTAAAAGTCTTGGTATACTTGGACCTGTTATATCTGCGTCTAACACCCCTACTTTATATCCTTGTTTTGCTAAGTTTCTTGCTATAAGTGCAGATACAGTAGATTTTCCTACTCCACCTTTACCACTCATAACACCTATGATTTTTTTTATATTATTTAGAGGGTTGTTTTGAATACCACAACTTTGTTGGTCTTTTCCACATTCCCCTTTAGATGGACATGATCCACAGTTTGACATTTCTAATTCCTCCTTAATTGTTTTTAACATTTGTTGCTAAGTAAATGATAGTATTTTTACCATTTGTTGTCAATTCATGATTTTTTATTTATTTTACTTTTAGGTTTAATTTTATATTCATTAGTTTTACATATATATATCAGAAAATTCCACATCCATCATATTTATTTTATTTTCTTCACATTTTAAATAATGTTTTTTATTATTTTTATTTATTCTTCTTGGTAAAGTAAATATTGTCGAACATCCTTTACCTTCTTCACTTTCTATCTTTACACTTCCATCATGCATCTGAATTAGTGATTTTACTATATAAAGTCCGATTCCACTTCCTTCACGCTCACTTTTCATTTTTGTTCTAACTTGTTCAAATCTTTCAAAAATAGTTGGTATTTTATCTTTAGGTATTCCAATACCTTCATCCTTAACTTCTACAACAACATCTTTTTCCTCTAATCTTACATTTATAAATATTGTCCCATTTTCTTTATTAAATTTAACTGCGTTTGATAGTAGATTTAGCAATACTCGTTCTATCAAATCAGGGTCAAAGCTAATAATCTCTTCTTCTACATCTGTATCAAATACTAAGTTCATGTGCTTTGATTTAATAAAATGAAGTACAGAAGAACATGTATCTTCTATAAAGCTTATTATATCCGCATTTATCGGATGTATATCTATACTTTCTGAATCAATTTTTGTAGAATCGATTAAATTATTTATTAATTTGATTAATCTAAATGTATTTTGCTGCATTATATTTATATATTTTGAAAAGTAATTATAATTATTCTTATCTAAAGTGTCTAATTTTAATTTTAATACTTGTATAGAGCTTAAAATTATGTTTACAGGGGTTCTAAGTTCATGAGATATATTTGTAAAAAAATCTAATCGTATTTTTTCTTTTTCTTCTTCTATATTTACATCTTTTGTTACATCAGTTAATATTCCTATTCTTTTTATAACTTCTCCACATTCATCATGTATAGGTAAAAATTTATATTGTATCCATTTTTCTTTTCCATTTTTTAATTTAGCTTTCGATCTACCTTCATTTAATTCATTAAATTTATAATTATCTAATATTCCATATGGCTGCTTTTCATTTTTAAAAAAATCATTAAATTTATATACATCATGTGCATAATAATCACATGATTCTTCAAATACATTTTCATAAGATGGACTCATATATATTATGTTTTTTTCGTCTCTTATAAAAAATACAGATTCACAGTATTTTGTTATTTCTTTAAAAGTTTTCTCATTATTTTTTAAATTTTCATAAAATCTCGCTCTACTTTTACCATTAATAGCAATTCCCATTGTTCCTATTGGTTTATTTTCGTTATCTAATAAAGGCCATATAGTAGTATCTACATTTTGGTCTCCACCATGTAGTGAGAATGTCTCTTCAAAAATTTTTATTATATTTTCCCTTATAACTTCTTCCTCATTAGCTCTGAATGTATCACATTGTTTTTTAGGCCAAATATCATAGCTATTAAGCCCTTCTACACTCATTTTATCTGTAAAACCAACCTCATCTAGCCAAGTTTGATTTACAGTTACATAGTTTCCTTTTATATCTTTTACCCAAAAATAAATATCATTAGATTTATCTAATATCTCTGTAAATCTAAAAATTTCTTGCTCAAAATTAGATTTACACATAAATATAAAAAATTCCTCTAGATAATAACCATCAACCTTTAAATTTATTCCATATGATTTTTCTCCAAAATTTATACTCTCTAATTTATTTTTTTCAATTCTTTCTAATAATTCGTATATCTCTATCCCCTGTCTATTTGCTTTAAATTTATCTTTAATGATGTCTTTTAAAATATCTATATCTAAATTATTTTTTTTTAACATCTTTTTCAAAATATCTACAAATGATTTATTGTAGTCTACAATATCAAAATCAATATAATTCCCATTTTCATCTTTCTGAGCATTAACTTTTAGGAATCCCTCTCCACTATTTCTTAGGATT
>NZ_CABQXJ010000112.1:0-5539 GCF_902468165.1 uncultured Intestinibacter sp. | reverse complement strand
TATTACAATTTGTTCTTTTATATCAGAATAGATTTCAAGTCCTTTTGTAGAGTAGACCTTGACTACATCTATATTTATTGAATTAGAAAATTCAGAAGCTATATTTTTGAGTTTTTTAAGTGAGTCTTCATTAAATACAACATTATCTTTATTGTCGAATAAAGCTACATAGAATATACCTGTTTCAACTAAGTCTTGGAAGAAATGACTTCCATAAGATAATTCAGGAACCACGTCTTTATCACTATATGCAATTTCGCACATAACAGACATATTGTTGAGTTCTGTAAAATGGACAGGTACTCCAAGTGACGGAGTAGATGTTCCCCAACGCCCTGGACCCATTAGCATAGTATTTTTATCTTTTAGTGAAGTATTTAAAATTCCTATTTGACGAGCTATTTTATATTTATCAACTTCACTTAGGCTAAGGTATTCATCTACTGATACATATACAATATAATCTATTGGAAGACGGATATTTCCGCCCATAAAATTGCCTTTAGAAGAAAATAGACAGTCTTTTTTATTTAATAATTTAGGAATTTCGATAGATTTACCTAGACCTCTAGTTTGAAGCGGTCTACATTGAACAATATTGATTTTGAAGCTACCATCTTTTTTAAAGTTAGCTGTAAACTCTATATCTACAGGATAGTCATATTCTTTTGAAATTATATGTAGTGCTTTTTTCATTGCCTCTGGAAAAGATGAATATTTTAATAATTTCTTAAAATTAAGTATATAAGGCGCACTATTAGGATTTAATCCTAGTTCTTTTAGTCTTATCTGAGTATTATAATCTTTAGAGCCAAATAAATTTATATCTGTTTTTAAATCTTCATTTATTACAACATCTAAATTTACATGGATGTGTTTGTTTGTACTTAGACTCAATACATCTACGGTATGCTGAGAGTATTTTTGTTCATCATTAGAATTCATAATAGGAAGTCGCATAGGGTCATCTAAAGTAACTATTCTTACATAATCACCGATTATACGGTCTACAGCTCTTGTCCCCAATCCGAAAACTAACCTTATCATACCATCATCCATATTTACATTTTCATCATATACATATAAATTAGAAGAATTTCCTACTCCTGCTAAGTGAGGGAAGTAGTACTCGCCGTGATAATCACCAGAAACCCTTTGGACTAAAATTGCCATTTGTTCATCTTTTTTATCTAAGCCCCTAGTTTTTCTATAATTTATTGCATCATCACTCATAGTACTTGCATATACAATTTTTATTGCATTTATAAATTCATTTAGTCTTTGCTTTGGAGTACCTTGATTTACACAAAATACACTTTCGTATTTGCCGGCAAATGCATTTCCAAAGTTATCTTCTAGTAAAGAGCTGGATCTTACTATTATAGGAGATTGGCCGAAGTACTCTAACATCTGCATAAATTGGTCTTTTATATCTTCTGAAAAATCTCCATTTTTAATTTCTTTTTTTAAAATAGGAGCGTATTTAAAATATCCTTCATCAGTTTTTTGTTTACTTCTTAAATCCCATAAATTATTTTCAACTATATAAGAATAATAAATATCAGTGCCGATAAAAAATGAATCGTGTTTTTCGAGTATAGGTTTGAAGTAGTCTTTTGTATCATCTAAAGAAGTTAAAATCTGAGTTGCAAGCAACATACCGATGCTTTTTCCGCCTATATTTCCAGTCCCGATTAATCTAGAAGTTATTTTTAATATATCGCTTAGAGAAAAGTATTTCATAATCATGTTGAAAATTTTTGAATCGTTTCCAATTAAACAAGATATTAATAGTTTTTTCATATCATCTTGGTTTTCTTTATTGTCCTTTAATGCTTTTCTAGCTGCATCAAGAGTTCGTCTCCAATATCCCATTTTTTTGCTACTTCTCCAATTTATATTTGAAAATAATTTTACTGTATCATCGCTTGAAGTTATCTGAACAGCTTGGTTACCATTTATTTGAAGAGGTAAAAACATAGTTGGAGAAAAACGGTCGGATACTTTAAGTGGATGTATATAAAACTTGTCCTTTATTGTATATATATCAAATATAACTTTTGCAATTTGTCTTACCTTAGAAGGTAAAACATATGAATGAGCTTTTCTCATAATTGCAAAACATGATACAGTATTTAGTTTATGAAGATAAGAGCATATTACAGAAAAAAAGTTTAATATCATAGAGTCAGAGTGCCACATTCTCTGTAGAGATGTCAGGTTATCGAATACATAATAGCAATTTTCGCCTTGAGATTTTATAATTTCATGAACTTTTAAAGTAAAGTAGTTAAAGCCTATATTTGGATCTAAATCAAATATTTTTATATTAGTTAAATCATCACTTATAGGTTCGTTGTTGATACTATCTTTAGTGTTATCGAGTGGATTGTCAAATACGGGTTTTTTGTCTGCAAATTTGAAATATACGATAATTTTATTGTTAGCTCTAGCTCGATTTATAAATGGAGTTATAAAATTTTTATAATCGTTAATTGTACCTACTTGACATACAATACTATCTCCAAGTCTTAGCATATTTATAGATTTATCAAAATCATCAATACCAGTACTTACAAAATTAGAATTTATCATAGGAAAAACCTCCTTAATTAAAAACATTAGAAATGAAATGTATGAATTAAAGTTTATGAAAAGATTTCTATATATATAAAAGTGTAGCATAGAATTTATATAAAATAAAACAAAAAATAGAAATCATATATCTTATAAGAAGTGAATAATATTTACTATGCGAGGAGTGATTAGTATGAAGATGATAACTATAAAAATGCCAAAATGGATATCTAACATAATATTAAAATTTATGAAAAAAAGTAAATAAGAATTTAAATAAATTAGACTCTCATAAGAAGAAAATAATAACTTTTGCAATGAAGATGAAATTTTTCGCAAAAGTTATTTTTTATGCAAATTTTTATTAATTTGTTTTTAGTGTAAAAAGAAGGTTATAAAAAAATAATTGCATTTGGAATAATTATGAAATAAAGCTATATATTGAAAAACTATAATTTTATCTAGTTATATCAACGATGAAATGAAAAAAAATAAATTTTAAAGTTATTTTTCTAGTAATTAAGTATAGTTTAATTTACAGAAAATTATGTTTTTTGATATTTTTATTTATTTTTTTTCATTTTGTGCTATAATATGTAATATATTAGAGTTGGAAATTGAAAAAATAATATATGATTTAATCTTAGTTCATATAAAGTAAACAATATTATTTTACTATTTAAAATAAGAATTCAAATTATATATTTAAACAAAGATTTTACAATAGATAACAATATTAATAAACTAAAGGAGAGGTTGAAAAATGGAGAGAAGTAATAAAAAACTTGGATTGACAACAAAAATTTTTATTGGTCTTATATTAGGGGCAATATGTGGGGTGATATTATACTATTATGTTCCTAATGGAACGTTTAGAGATGATATATTAATTAATGGGGCATTTTACGTTATTGGAGATGGATTTTTAAGATTAATGCAAATGCTAGTAGTTCCATTGGTATTTTGTTCATTAGTATGTGGTAGTGCAGCTATAGGTGATACTAAGACTTTAGGAAAAGTTGGGATGAAAACAGTAACTTTTTATATGCTTACAACAGCATTAGCTATAACAGTAGCTTTATCAGTTGGTAAAATTATAAATCCTGGTATAGGATTAGATATAAGTTCAGTTCAGCAAGCGGAGACTCAAGTTGCAGAAGCAACTAGTATAGCTGATACGCTTTTAAATATAATTCCTAAAAATCCAATTCAAGGATTAGCAGAAGGAAATATGCTTCAAATAATATTATTTGCATTAATAGTAGGTATATTAATAGCAAAAATGGGAGAAAGAGCAGGTTTATTATTAAAAGGATTTACTCAATTTAATGATTTAATGATGGAAATGACTTCGCTTATAATGAATGTCGCTCCATTTGGTGTATTTTGCTTAATAGCTAAAAATTTTGCTAATATAGGATTTGATGCGTTTTTACCAATGTTAAAATATATGCTTAGTGTATTTATAGCATTAGGGGTACAATGTTTTGTAGTTTATATGTTATTCCTAAAAGTAACTACTGGATTAAGTCCAGTTAAATTTATCAAAAAATTTGCTCCAGTTATGGGATTTGCATTTTCAACAGCGACATCAAATGCTACAATACCTATGTCAATAGATACATTACATAAAAAAATGGGTGTTTCTAAAAAAATATCATCATTTACAATACCTCTAGGAGCTACTATAAATATGGATGGTACTTCTATAATGCAAGGTGTTGCCGTAGTATTTGTTGCACAAGCATTTGGCATAACATTAACTCCAATGGATTACTTAACAGTTATAGCTACTGCTACGCTTGCATCAATAGGTACAGCAGGAGTTCCAAGTGTTGGACTTATAACTTTATCAATGGTATTTACATCAGTTGGATTACCAGTAGAAGGTATAGCTTTAATAATGGGTATAGATCGTATATTAGATATGACAAGAACTGCAGTTAATATAACAGGGGATGCAATTTGTACAACTATAGTTGCATATCAAAATAAAGATGTAGACATAGAAGTGTTTAATGAAGAAAAAGAGGCAGTTGAAATAGATCAATCAGAAGCTATAATATAATAGCTATATATAGAAGTAATAAAAAAGATACCGTATGATTTGCGGTATCTTTTTTTTATTCTAAGGAAATTATATTTATTTATAAATTGTAGATAAGTATAATTTCCGTATATTTATTTCAAAAAATATATTTTAAAATTTTTAGGATAAATATTTTTTATATTATTTTATAATATTTAAAATACAGTTCATTAAAATATATTAACATCTAAGTAAAATAAAAAAGAGACTGTCACAAAATAATAAATATTTTGCGATAGTCTCTTAATTAATAATAATAAAATTATTAAGCTCTCTCAACTTTTCCTGAACGTAAACATCTTGTACAAACTTTAACTCTTTTTGGAGTTCCTTCTTCTACAACTCTAACGTTTCTTAAGTTAGCAGACCAAGTTCTTTTATTATGTTTGTTTGAGTGTGATACTTGGTTTCCTGAAACTTTACCTTTACCACATACGCAACATACTTTTGCCATCTTAGCACACCTCCTTAATTAATAATCTTTTTTAAGACTGAAACATATTTATATTAACACAAACATTAATATTTTGCAAGACAAATTATGATAATGATTTATTTCGTATTGAAGAATTTATCATTATCATATAAAATTATATATATAAATCGCCATAATGTAAATATTAAAATAGAAAATAATAAATTATTTTTTTAAAATGTGCTTTAGTTAAGTATGTGCAACAAATCGGCATGTGTTGCACATACGTAACTTTCCCCGCAATATGTGCTTTAGATAAGCAAGTGATGCATCCCATGTAAAGCAAGTGTTGCAAATTTGGACTTGCAACACTTGCTTATCTTTCACCAACAAACATTTATTTAGTGTACGTTACATTTGTATTATATAGTATTAAGCAAAAAAAATAATAAATTAAA
>NZ_CABQXJ010000111.1:0-5855 GCF_902468165.1 uncultured Intestinibacter sp. | reverse complement strand
TAATCTATCTAACATTTTTCTATTCCCCCTATTTTAAAATTATAATATTCCACCACAGCTACATAATATTAATAATATTATTAAGAATGGTATCCATGCCATTATGTCGATGTCTACCCAGCTTTCTCCAAATGCTAGGAATAAGAAGAATAATACTATTATCCACCATGCTCCTGCTCCAAAGAATCCATCTTCTCCAAATAATCTGTCTAACATTTTTTTTACCTCCTGTTGATGTTTGAGCTTTTGCTCTTAACTTATAATATGCAAAAGTGTTAATTTGTGATAATGTTTAAAATATTTATCTCTAAGTTTTTTTAGCATCCACAAGTGTATCCATTTTGGTAATTATCGTAGCAGTCATTATCATCACAATCGCATGAACAAACGATTAGAAGTAGAATTAAAAATGGTATCCAGTCGCTTAAGCAGATATCTACAAAACATTCTTGGAAGACTAAAAATAGGAAAAATAAAATTATAATCCACCATCCACTACCTCCGATACATTCAAACATTCTGGATAATTTACGATTCATAAAAATCCCTCCTTGATTGATATATCAAAAAAGACCTCCATCATATTCTAATGATAAAGGTCTTTATGCTCTATTATATATTATGATAAAAATATTTATTTGTTACCTATTTCTTAAAAATCTATTTTTTAATATATAGATAGTTTAAAATTAGCTAATTAAAAATTAAAAGCAACTAAATAATAATACTAAGATTATTATCCAAATTAACATTTCTGGGTTACATGCTATCCATTCTATTAAGTCGTCTCCAACCATTAATAATAATATAATTATTATTAAGAAGAAACCTCCGAAGAAATCTTCATCAAAGAAATTAAATAAACCCCCACCAAAAAATCTTGATAAATTTTGTTCTTGCATTATATTCCTCTCCCTTTTTAGATATTAATAAATATATTATTTATTTACTAAATATTATGCAGATAAAAGTCGAAAGGTTACAAAATTTATCATTTTTAGTTATTTAATGTTATTCGTTGTTTAATACTGGCGCTAAAGTTGAGTCACTAAAGAATGTATTTGCATTATATAGATATAATACTTCATCTACATTTTCTGACTTCATAAGCTCATCTATATCTTCATAATAGTATCTTGGGTCAACTAATATAATTTTACTGAAATGAGATGTTAAAAATGGAACAAAACTATTTGCATATGAATCTTTAAAAATAAGCAGTGTTTTGCCACTTGTTGATGCAGTATTGATTTTTACAAGTGGATGATTTCCACCTAAAAATACTTGATACTTATCTTTTTCTTCTAATTTCTCACTTTCATATAAAGTAGCTGTTTTCTTTTGTTCTTCTTCATAATTAACTACTACTTTGTCGTTTTCATCTTTAGGTATATATACTTTTACCTTGTCTTTTTTTGTTTTGTATCCACTTTCAGACGATAATGCACCTACAAAAGAATTAGATACTAACTCTATATCATAATCATCACTATCTTTTTTGCTTAAATCCATAACATCTGCTAGTTTTTGATATGAATAAAATGCTCCTAAACTTGTCCAGTGATGGTCACTTCTATAGAATATATCTTCTTTTTTATGCTCAAGTAATGTTGTATAAGTATCGACAAATTTTATATTTGAATCTAATTTTTGGGCATAATTATCTATATACTCTTGCTGATTTTGTGCTGGTGCTGCCATAGGCAGATTAGAGCCAAGTATGTTAACAGCTGTCGGTGATATCAACATATACTGTTTTACATTTTTGTATTTTTCAGCAAATGTATTTATAGCTTCTAAGTTTTTAGCCACATTTTCTTCATTAGGTTTATCAAATTGATCTAATAAATAGCCATCCTTACCTAAATAAACTCCATTAGATTCTTTTTTTAGTAGTAATTTATCTGCTTTTACTTTTACATCATTCCAAAAGTCTCTATTATAAAATTGGTCTACTTTATAATCTTCATATTTACTTATAAATCTTCCTTCTAACAATTTTTCTATTGAAAAACTAGGTTTTGTTTGAAGTACTCTATTTTCAGTTTCTGAGAAACTTCTTTTTTCTCCAAAAGTATTTACTACGACAAAGAATGCCATATAACATATAAATAATGCTGACAGTGATATACAATATTTTTTGCCAAGCTTATGTTTATGTTTTGGCTTGTTCTTTTTAGGTCTATTTTTTATATTTCTATTTTTTGTTTTATATGCTTCAGTCATATTTCCCACCACCTTTAAAATCTAAAATATAAGAATGGATTATAAGTTTCATTAACTAAATAAGCTGTAACTAAAAATAAAACTAAACCATATATAACTAATGATGGATTTATTAATTTATCTCTATATTTTTGAGCAAGACTTTCTAATGTACGTTTTATAATAGGTGTTGAGAATACTATAAGTATCGCAAACATCACTATATTAGTGTATAAATAATAAATTCCTGCTGTATCTACTATTGTATTTCCTGATGCAAAGAACATTATTTTTAAGTAATCAAGTGCAAATCCAAGATCCTCACTTGCAAAGAATAACCATCCTACTATTACAAATAACATTGTATAAGTATGTTTTATGCTGTCTGGCACTTTTTCTAAGAAAGATTTTAAAACAAACTTCTCTATTAACAATAAAATACCGTAGTATAATCCCCATACTACGAAATTCCAATTCGCTCCATGCCATAAACCTGTAAGCGCCCAAACTACAAATATATTTCTAATTTGTTTTGGTACACTAACTCTATTTCCACCTAGAGGTATGTATATATACTCTCTAAACCAAGTTCCTAGAGATATATGCCATCTTCTCCAAAACTCAGTAACACTCTTTGATATATATGGATAGTTAAAGTTCTCCATAAATTCAAATCCAAACATTTTTCCTAATCCAATCGCCATGTCTGAGTAAGCGCTGAAGTCGAAGTATATTTGGAAAGTATAAGCTATTATACCTAGCCATGCAGTAAGGACAGATATAGAAGATAATTCTAGTGACGAAATAGTTGTCCATAACATCCCTATATTATTAGCTAGTAAAATTTTCTTTCCTAAACCTTGTATAAATCTTTCAACACCTTCTCCAAATTTAAATACGCTTTCTTGACGAGTATTTAATTGTTCTTCTATAGTTTGGTATTGAACTATAGGTCCCGCAACTAATTGTGGGAACATTGTAACGTATGTTGCAAAATTAATTAAGTTATATTGTACTTCAACTTTTCCTAAGTAAACATCTACTATATAAGATAATACTTGGAATGTATAGAACGATATCCCTATTGGAAGTGCTAATCCTTCAAAAGGAATATTTAAATTAAATATACTATTTATGTTATTAACGAAAAATCCAAAATATTTAAAAAATCCTAATATACTTACGTTCAAAATAATAGTAAGTATAAATATCCATTTACACTTACTGTAATCATCTCTATTTCTATCTATTAAAATTGCAAGTAAATAATCTATTAAGATTGTACCTATCATTAAAAATACGTATATAGGCTCTCCCCATGCATAGAAAATTAAACTAGCTAGTAATAAAATCGAATTTTTTAATACTCTAGGGCTAACATAATATAGTAATAATGTTATTGGCAAAAATGTAAACAAAAATATAATACTACTGAATACTATTTTAATCGCCTCCCTCTATTGTTTTACTGCCTCTTTAAAAGCTTCTTTTAGTTGTTCTGCATTCTCTGATACTGCAAAAAATACATATTTTCCTTCTGACTTTAATTCATAGTCATTTAATAACGCGCATTGTTGTGGTCCATAACTTCCAAAACTTTGAAGTTGTGAATTTACTCTATTGTCAATTGTGTCTTTTAAAGAGTCTATTTGTGATTTATCTTTTACTTTTACAATTAACATTTCATCTACTTCCATAGATGATTCAGGAGTATATAATACTACACTGTCAAAATCGCTTGCATTTAAGCCGTAATATCTTTTTAATCCCTTAGTCCCTGTCTCTTCCATATTTTCGACAAGCCCTGTTTCTTCTATCGATTTTTGTATATCTTTTGCTGTTAAGTTATCGTTAACTTTTGTACATCCAGTTAAAATTGTACATGCACATACTACAGATACGATAGTTGTTATTGTTTTTTTTAATTTCATCTTTATTATTAACCCTCTCTAGATTCCTATAAGTTGGCTTGTTGTATAAATAAATCTAACCATTTTTTTATACAAGTAACTCCGAAATGTATACCATCAGGTTCATAGTTACCTTCTGACATAATGCTACTAGCATCGATAAATTTTACGCCTTTTTCTTCACATAATTGTTTTAAATCTTGATTCCATTGAGCTATATTTTTAAGATTTGGTTGTTTATTCGCTGCGGCTGTTGTAACTGGTAGTATTGAACAGATGTATATGTTTGAGTTAGGTAATTTAGATTTAACTTTATCTATAACCTCTCCATATAATTTAATAAATGCATCACTACTTTGAACGCCTACTACATCGTTTATTCCATATGTTAAAAACATATTCTTTGGATACATTCCTATAGCTGTGTCTATATCACCATTTTGTACAGCGGTTGAAAGACTTCTACCTTTTTGTGCAACTACAGAGGCTTGAGTTAATACTCCGTAGGCAGATATTCCTTCAGCTCTTGAGTCGCCAGCTATAACTGATGTCGAAAACTTTTTCTTATAGTCTACTGATGCTGAAGTATCATTTGTATTTACACTTGATACTTGTTCACTTATTCCATGCTGAGCTTTGATATTTTCTATTTGCTCTTCAACCTGTACTACATCTTGAGTTTCTAATTGTTTTATAGCTTCTACACCTTGGGCCACTTGTTGATCTTCTGTGGCATCTGGAGCATTTAAAGCCTTTGCAGAAATTGTAATAATTAATCCCGTAACTGCAAGTCCAAGTACAATTAGAGTTCTCTTGACTTTCTTTTTGAGTCTTATTTAAATCACTCCCCCTCTTAATATTATAAACATCCTACATTTCAATACATATTATAACATTTTATGTTTCTTTATTAAATAGTAATAATGTAACAAATATGTCACTGTTTTACAACATGATAAAGTAAAAAAAGTTAGTTTATAATGTTTTACCAAAAACTAACTTTTTTATTAAATATTTTATTAGCAGCAACATCCATCATCAAAATTAAATAATAGTAAAATTATTAATATAACCCAAATCCAGATATTATCATCGTCAAATATATCATCCAAAAAGTCTGTACATAACAACAAAAATACTAAAACAATTATAATTAAAATTCCACCATTAAAATCAAATCCACCCTTTTCATTAATCGTTGGATAGTTTTTCATATCCACATTTTCAAACCAACTAGATGGAACAGATTCCCCATTAATATTTTTACCATCAAGATAGTTAGTTTCACTTGCTAAACTTGACTGTCCAGTCAACTTAATATCATCTACTTTACCACCGTTATAAGAAACAAAGTGATCTAACTTATAGTTTGTTTCTTTATAAGATGTATATAATGAAAGGTTTGTTCCACCGTTATTAAATGAGACGGTGTTATACACTTGAACGTCTGGTCCGCTGTTACTTGTAACGCCTTTAGCATAGTTGTTGAATGAAATACTATTTCTTAAAATGTGATTCCCTGGCATACTTTCTCCACCCAGTTCAAATCCATTTCCTTCACCCACCACTGTTTTCTCAGGATCTGTTGTCAAGTATCCATTTTCATACGCAATTGAAGACTCAACAACAACTTGTCCGATGCTTCCTGATGTTGATTTAGCATATAAATCCCAACCATCATCAATATTGTTATGAGAAATACAGTAACGGAAGATATTCCCAATACCTGCCGTGATTTTA
>NZ_CABQXJ010000110.1:0-6684 GCF_902468165.1 uncultured Intestinibacter sp. | reverse complement strand
TGTAAAACATAATAGATATTTGTTTCAATTTCGAATTAAAATCGCACATATCCTATAATATGGTGTTTCTAAAGAAATATAAAATTATAAAAATAAAAACTGCTAAGTAAGTAGTTTATAATACTTATTTAGCAGCTTTTTAATTTAAATATATTTACTAATTTTTACTTTAATATCAAATTATTTTAATGCTTCTTTTAATGCTTCATAAGAAAAATCAACTATTTCTTTGCATCCTACTCTATCTTTTTTAAGTGCTCTACATTCTGTAGTTCCGTAATGGTCTATTGTTTTTTGCATTATTTTTTTTGTGTAAGTTTTTGCTGGGTTTTCTTCTCCCACTTCGTCTCTGCCTTTTGCGAAACTTGCACATATACATGCACCGTTTACTGCTCCACATAAGTTTCCAACAGCACATCCCCCACCAAGTCCGCTAGCTATTCTTATCGGTATATCAGTTCCAAATTCTTCGTTATATGCTTTTATAACTGATTCTGCACAGTTTAAACCTTCCATAAAGTAATCTGATGCTAATTTTTTTTCGCTCATACTATCTCCTCCAATTTTCTTCTACTTTATATATTTTATTGTTACTATAATATATTTTATCAAAAATTATTGGTTTTTGTTATATTTATTTTTATTCATTTTTATTTATTATAAGATTTTGATATCTACATTTGTATTACATTAAAAATAAATCTAAAAAAACATTGCTTCAATTTTGAAGCAATGTTTTATAGGTTTATTTTTATTTGGTTAATATAGTCAACTAATTTAAAATGCTTTTTTTATAGTCTTTCAGCAACGTATTTTACTAAATCAACTGTTCTTGTTGAATAACCCCATTCATTATCATACCAAGATACAACTTTGAACATTTTGTCACCTATTGCCATAGTTGATAATGCATCTATTATTGAAGATCTTGAATCTCCTCTAAAGTCTATTGATACTATAGGTAAATCACAATATCCTAAAATTCCTTTTAACTCTCCTTCACTAGCTTCCTTTAAAGCAGCATTTACTTCTTCTATTGTTGCACCTTTTTTAAGTGTGCAAACTAAGTCTACTAGAGAAACTGTTGGTGTAGGAACTCTTACTGAGAATCCATTTAATTTTCCTTCTAATTGTGGTAAAACTTTTGCTACGGCTTTTGCAGCTCCTGTTGTTGTTGGGATCATAGATTCTGCTGCTGCTCTTGCCCTTCTTAAATCTTTATGGGTTTTATCTAATAATTGTTGGTCGTTTGTGTAAGCATGTATAGTAGTCATTAGACCTTCTTCTATACCGAATTTTTCATCTAATACTTTTGCAAATGGTGCTAAACAGTTAGTTGTACAAGAGGCATTTGATATAATATTGTGTTTTTCGTTGTCGTAGTCTTTTTCATTAACACCGATTACGACTGTAATATCTTCACCTTTAGCTGGTGCAGTTATTATAACTTTTTTTGCTCCTGCATCTATATGTTTTTGCGCACCTTCCCTATCTCTAAATTTACCAGTAGATTCGACAACTATATCTACTCCTAATTCTCCCCAAGGTATTTCTGCTGGGTCTGAATGTCTAAGTATTTTAACTTCATTTGAATTTATTAATAAAGTTTCGTCGTCTTTAACTTCTACATCACCTTGGAATATTCCATAGCAAGAATCATATTTAAATAAGTGAGCTAAAGTATTAGCATCTGCTCTAGCATTTATAGCAACTATCTCTACATCGTTACCTAATCTTTCTTGTGCTATTCTAAGCACATTTCTTCCTATTCTACCAAAACCGTTTATTCCTACTTTTATCAACTTAATATCCCCCATTTCGTAAATTTTGTTTTCTTTGATTTTACCTGTTATAATAATTATTGTATACTATATATTTTATATGTGCAACACTTTTATTTATTTTTTCAAAAAACAGTATTCACTAATTTATTAACTTTTATATTAATCCAATATAACAATTAAATTTTTTCATAAAAATAGCCATCATAAGACAACTTTTCGTTGTAATATGACAGCTATTATCAATTTCTAACTAAAAATACTAATCCTATATACTATTAGCAATTTGTTTTGTGTTACACTGTTTAATTTGTAATAATTAGTTTTCTTTTAATCTTACTTTTGCAGCATTGGCATGTGCATGTAGACCTTCATCTGTAGCCAATTTTACCGCTACAGGTCCTAGTGATTTTACTGCGTCTTTATTTAGTACTTGGTGAGTACAAGTTTTTATAAATGTTCCAACCCATACTCCACCTGTATACCTAGATGCTTTTAATGTCGGTAGAGTGTGGTTTGTTCCTGATACATAATCACCAAATACCTCTGCTGAATATCCTCCTATAAATAATGATCCATAATTTATAAGCTCATCTATTATGTCGTCGTTATTTGCTGTACTTATTTCTAAATGTTCTGGTGCATATTGATTTGATATTTCAACAGCCTCTTTTAAATTATCGACTAGTATAACTTCTCCGTTATTTTCCCATGAAGGCTTTGCTATATTTTTTGTAGGAAGTTCTTCTAACATTTGTTCTACTTTTTTAATTACTTCATTTGCAAACTTTTCACTAGTTGTAATTAATATTCCCCTCGCATTTAAGTCGTGTTCACATTGAGCAAGCACATCTGCTGCTATATATGTAGCGTTTGCTGTTTCATCTGCTATTATAAGAACTTCGCTAGGTCCTGCGACAAAATCTATACCAACAGTTCCATAACATTGTCTTTTTGCCTCTGTGACGTATTTATTTCCCGGACCTACTATAATATCTACAGGTTTTATACTTTCTGTTCCATATGTAAAAGATGCAATCGCTTGAACACCACCAGTTGCATAAATTTCATCAGCACCTGCTATATCCATAGCGACAAGTGTCTTTGGATTTATCTTTGCAACATCCTTCATAGTCGGTGAACATGCGACCACTCGCTTTACTCCTGCAACCTTTGCCGGAATTATAAGCATAAGTGCAGTCGAAAACAATGGATATCCCCCACCTGGAACATATGCTAAACAAGACGAAACAGGTATATGCTTTTGACCTAATACAACTCCTGGATATATTTCCTTTTCAAAATCATTATTAAAACTTTCCTTTTGTAATTTTGCAAACTTTTCAATATTTTTTGCCGCAATTTTAATGTTATTTATAAATTCATCATCAACTTCTTTATAAGCCTCTTCAATCTCCTCTTTTGAAACCCTTATTATATCTCTATCATTATTGTCAAATTTTAAATTGTATTTTTTCAAAGCCTCGTCTTTGTTTATTTTTATATCTTCTATTATAGAAGATACCTGTTCTTTGACTATTTTTTCAGTTTCTACATTTTTGAATGTAGAGTTTTTTAATATCTTCATCATTTACCCCCTTATATCAAGCTATATATATTTTGAATTTATTGGACTTTGTAATCCCTATACTTATACTTATACTTATACTTATACTTATACTTATACTTATACTTATACTTAATTATAATCTATCCAAGAAGATATATGTACCAAAATTTTACAAACACATCTTATGAAAACATACCTAAATTTACGTTATATAAAAAGAAGTAGTCAATCCAAAGTGAACTGATTACTATCTTTTTACAATAATTTTCATATTTTAAGTAAGATTACTTCTCTTTAGCTATTAGAGTTTTCATTTTTATCCATATCTAAAAAAAGAAATAGGAAGTGCATTATCATACACTTCCCATCTCAACAACTTATTTAAAATCTACTTTTAGCAAAGTATCCTTCACAGGCTAATTTATTAATTAATATTATAATTAAAACTTAAACACAATTATTTTATATGCTCAAATTTTTATATTTTTATATATTTCAATCTCTATTATATATATATCTTTATTATGATAATTTTAATATCTTACTTGCATCTTCGCAATACTTATTATCTTCTATAAATTTTATACTGTCGTTTATAGCACATTCAGAAGGTGCATTTACAACAACCGCTAATTCATCATCTTGAGCTATTATTTTAGAACTTATTAATTTATCTTTTAATACAGATATTATCTTGTCTTGTTGTGGATTTTTAAATCTAAGTAGAGCTTGACATTCATGTGATACAACTTTGTCTACATCTACTTTTTCTTTAATAAATGCATCTACATTATTTAGACGATGATCATATATATCGAGTACATCAGCATAAACTGCACTTCCTGTAGCATCTTTTCCAGCGCCTTTACCAACAAATGATACCTCTCCTAAGAAATCACCATTTACTACGATTATGTTAAACTCATTGTCTATTTTAGATATTATATCGTCATTTCCAACTAAAACTGGTCTAACATATCCATTTACCTTGCCATCGTGTATTTTGCTACGTCCAACTAATTTTATTTTGCATCCAAGTTGTTTCGCATATTCTATATCCTTTGGCTCTATATTGTTTATTCCTTCAAGATAGAAATCTTTCCAGTATATTCTCTTTTTAAACGATAAAGTAGATAAGATTGATAACTTTCTACCTGCATCATATCCCATTACATCAGACTCCGGATTAGCCTCAGCAAATCCAAGCTCTTGAGCTTGTTTTAAAGCCTCATCATAAGATAAATTTTCATCATACATTTTTGATAAAATGAAGTTAGTAGTTCCATTTAATATTGCAGATATAGAGTCAATTTCATTTCCTTCTAGTGATTCTATCAATGGTTTTAAAACTGGAATACCACCACCGACAGATGCCTCAAATTTTATACAAACTCCATTTTCCTTAGCAAGACTTACTAATTCTCCGCCAAACTCTGCCAACATATCTTTATTTGCAGTTACTACATTAATTTTATTTTCTAACGCTCTTTTTAAATATTCATAAGATGGATGTAAGCCCCCTAGTAATTCTACTATTACATCTACATCTTTATTAAATATATCTTCTATATCCGATGTTAAAACATCAGAATGTTTTCTGTGGGCATGCTTGCTTACATCCCTGACAAGTATTCCTTCTATACTTATATCCCTCTTATCCTTGTTGTTATCTATGATATCAACTAAGCCACTTGCTACTGTTCCATATCCTAATATCCCTATTTTCATTTTTTACCCTCCTACTTGTAATTTCTTTATATTATTTATTGATTTTGTGTATTAAAAAAGAGGCTTACCCTCGAACTAATTTTCTTAGAATAAAAATTCACTCTGCTCATATCGCCAACGACTTCGTACGTTTCTTAAGATAATAAGTTGAAATAAAAAAACTCGTCCTTGTAAAAAAGGACGAGATGTATTCCCGCGGTTCCACCTAATTTGATAAAAATCCACTCAAAATCTTAACGCGATTAACGGTAAGTCTTACTAAAATAAGAAAAATCTTAAAACTTCAGACCACAGCTCCTAGGTAGTTTTCAATCCCTCTAATTTAGAAAATCTCACAGCTCATAAATTTTCCTCTCTGAAAACCGAATTAGATTTACTCTTCCTATTCATTGCCTTTTTTTAATTAAATTAGTTAATAATATAATATGATATAATCAGAAAATTGTCAACATTCTTTTATATTATTTTTCCTTTTTTTGTAAATGCCTTATTTGTTAATTTCTCTGCGACTATGGTCATGTCTTTCACTTCTTCTTTTTATTCTTGTTCTATTTCTCTTTTTATATAGAAGTCTAGCATTAACTTCAGACCCCGCCAAAATCGTCCAACTGCTTAAATAAAGCCAAGTAATAAGAACGATTACGCCACCTAAACTGCCGTAGATTACGTCGTAATTTGAAAAATTATTAACATAAAAAGAATAACCATAAGTCACCGTAATCCATAAAAATGTAGATAATACAGCTCCAGGGATAGAGTCAGCAATCCTCATCTTTGTATTTGGTAAAGCTGTATAAAGTATAACTAGTATAATTATAACAAATAATATCCCAACGCTATATCTCAGGATATTCCATATATAAATAAAGTATTTATCGAGACCGATTAAGTCAAACACAAATGTACCTATCTTTTCTCCACCTATAAGTAAAACCATTGATATTAAAATAAGTAATAATAACATAACTGAAAAAATTATCGATATAAGTAATACCTTAAAAAAAGATCTATTTTCATTCACTCCATAAGACCTATTAATTCCCCTTATCAAAGATTTTACCGCCTTTGACATCGACCATGTAGCTAAGAAGAAACTGCTTATTAAGAGTTTAAAACTTCTATTGCCTATAACTGACCTAATCAAAGTATTAAGCACTACAAACGCACTTGCAGGGATAAGACTTTCCAATAAATTTATATATCTATTTAAATATATAACAGGGATAAAAACTACTGCACTTATTGTAAATAATAAAAATGGGAACAAACTAAGCAATAAATAAAAACCTACCTCTGCCGCTCTCGAGTTTATATTTCCAATCTCTATTGTCCCATAGTTTCTCTCAAAGCGATATTTTATATGCAGCACTTTTTTTACTATTTTATTTATATTGTTCAACTCCTTTCAATATTTTGTTTTATATTGAATATTTTTCAAGATTTCTTTATATACATTATAATAAATTATTTGTGTTTTTTATTAACTAAATATTATTTTTTTCTTTGTATTAAATTATATGTAGGTTTTGGTTGGGATTTTTCTTAAGATAGTATTAATTTTTTGAGTTTTGGTTAGATTTATTTTAATAATATTGTAATTTTTAA
>NZ_CABQXJ010000109.1:0-7128 GCF_902468165.1 uncultured Intestinibacter sp. | reverse complement strand
GAATTGTAAATTGCACAGATTATATACAAATAATTTATTTTAATTATATACAATAATGGATTTATTTATAAATAAAAACCTTTGAACATAATATTTTATAGTGTATAATAAAATTCGTGTTATTTTTAATATAAACTAAAATAAAAATAATTGACTGTAATATAGAGAACATGGAGGATTAAGTAATAGATGGATAAACATAATTTTAAAAAGATACTTAAAAGAGTAGAAAAACCAGCTAGATATCTAGGAAATGAAATAAATTCAATCCATAAAGATACTACAAATAAAGATTTAATAAGATACGCACACTGCTTCCCAGATTTATACGAAGTAGGTATGAGTCACTTAGGAAGTCAAATACTATATAGAGTAATAAATAAAGATGAAGATGTGTTCTGTGAGAGAGTTTATGCTCCGGCATTAGATATGGAACAAATAATGAGAGAAAATAATATACCTCTATTTGCATTAGAATCAAGAGAATCTATAAGAAACTTTGATTTTGTTGCATTTACTCTTCAATACGAGCTTTCATATTCAAATATATTAAATATGATGGATTTAGCAGGAATACCTCTAAAAAGAGAAGATAGAGAATTAGACGATCCATTCATAATGGTTGGAGGTTCATGTGCATATAACTGTGAGCCACTTGCAGACTTCATAGATATAGCAATACTAGGTGAAGGTGAAGAAGTAAACTTAGAAGTTGTTGCTGAATATAAAGAGTGGAAGAAAAATAAAACTACAAGAGAAGATTTCTTAGCTAGAGTAGCAAAAATAGAAGGGGTTTACGTTCCAAGTTTCTACGATGTAGAATACAACGAAGACCAAACAGTAAAATCTGTTAAACCAAATAGAGAAGGCGTAAACGAAAAAGTTCGCAAAAGAATAATAAGAAATATGGATGAAGTATATTATCCAGAAAAATTAATAGTTCCTTATATAGAAATAGTTCACGATAGAGTTGTATTAGAATTATTTAGAGGATGTACAAGAGGATGTAGATTCTGCCAAGCAGGTATGATATACAGACCAATAAGAGAAAAAAGCTTAGATACATTAACTAAATCAGTAAGAGAATTAGTAGACAATACAGGATATGACGAAATATCATTATCATCACTAAGTACAAGTGACTACACTAATCTACCAGAATTAACGGATTTCTTAGTTGATGAATTTACACCAGAAAATATAGGTATATCTCTACCATCACTTAGACTTGACAACTTCTCTATGGAAATAGCAGAAAAAATACAACAAGTTAGAAAATCTGGTCTTACATTTGCACCAGAAGCTGGTACTCAAAGACTTAGAGATGTTATAAACAAAGGTGTAACAGAAGAAGACCTTAAAAATACAACTAAAAAAGCATTCGAAATGGGATGGAACAGTGTTAAATTATACTTCATGATAGGTCTTCCAACTGAAAGATACGATGACTTAGATGGTATAAGAGATTTAGCATACGATGTTATAGACACTTATAGAAATGTACACGATGGAAAACTTAAAAAGAAATTCTCAGTTACAGTAAGTACATCTACATTTGTACCAAAACCATTTACACCATTCCAATGGCATGGACAAGATACAACTGAAGAAGTTTTAGATAAACAACGTTATTTAGTTAAAGCTCTAAAAAATAAAGATATAAAATACAACTACCATGACTCAAAAACAAGTTTAATGGAAGCAGTATTTGCAAGAGGAGACAGAAGACTAGGAAAAGTACTATTAGATGCATACAAAATGGGTGCAAAATTCGATGGATGGAGTGAACACTTCAAACTAGATATATACAAAGAAGCTATGGAAAAAAATAATTTAGATATAGCATTCTATGCTAATAGAGAAAGATCTTACGACGAAGTATTCCCTTGGGACCATATAGACGTAGGTGTTAGTAAAAAGTTCTTAGTTAGAGAAAATGAAATAGCTAGAGCTGAAAAAATAACTGTAGACTGTAGACACAGATGTAATGGTTGTGGAATAAATGCACACGAAATTGGAAAGGGGTTATGTTAAGTATGAGTAAATTAATAAGAGTTAAATACAAAAAAG
Organism: uncultured Intestinibacter sp.; assembly: GCF_902468165.1. Lineage (NCBI taxonomy): Bacteria > Bacillati > Bacillota > Clostridia > Peptostreptococcales > Peptostreptococcaceae > Intestinibacter > uncultured Intestinibacter sp. The sequence goes on along the minus strand of NZ_CABQXJ010000109.1, from coordinate 5,058 downwards.
AAGATGAGATGATATTTATATCTCATCTTGATTTACAAAGACTTCTACAAAGAGCATTCAGAAGAGCAAAAATAAACTTAAGTTATTCTGAAGGATTCAATCCTCATCCTAAAATGAGTTATGGTAATGCATTAGCTCTAGGAGTAGAGAGTCAAGGTGAATATGTTGATATAGAAATCGAAGACGATATAGAAGTAGACGAATTTTTAGAGAGAATAAACAATCAATTACCAGAGGGAATTAAATTTATAAAAGGTCAAGAAATAGACCCAAAAACTCCTTCATTATCATCAGTAATAGTTTATGGAGAATATATATTCAATATAGACTTAGACACTCCTTTAAGCAAAGAATTTGTTAAATCAAGAGTGTTAAACTTCGTAAAAAGTGAAGAGATAATAGTAACTAAGACAAATAAAAAAGGTAGAAAAGTAGAAGTCGATATAAGACCTTTAATCAAAAACTTTGATTTAGTAAGCTTAGACGACAAAAAAGTAACTTTTGAGTCTACTATAGCTACAGGATCAAAAGCTAATTTAAATATAAATATCTTAATACCACAAATATTAAATATGCTTGATTTAGAAATAGATCCAAGAGAAGTTAGTGTTTTAAGACGTGATTTATATGCTATGGAAGATGGTCAATTAGTGACTCCACTTTAATTTATAGAGATAATAAAATGAAACAAATTATAGTACAATCATTAATTTCATCTACACAGACTGCAGTTATGCAGGATAATAAGCTAATAGAACTATTAATAGAAGATAATATACATAAAAAGACAAAATCAAATATTTACAGAGGTATAGTAAAAAATATCAAGCCAGGTATAGAGGCGGCTTTTGTAGATATAGGTTTTGAAAAGATGGCATATTTACCTATTAAATCTTCTGACGATATAAAAAATGGTATGGAAGTTCTCGTTCAAATCAACAAAGAAGCTGTTGGAACTAAGGCACCAAGACTTACACAAGAGATAAGTATATCTGGGAGGTATTTAGTTTTAATACCATCAAATGATAGAATTACAATATCAAATAAAATATCTGAAGAAAAAGAAAGATTTAGACTAAAAAAATTAGTAAAATCATTAAACAAAGACAATCTGGGCATAATAATTAGAACAGAAGCTGTAGGCTGTGATATAGATAAATTAAAAGAAGATTTTGAAATGCTTATAAATAGATATAAAAATATATCTAAAGAATTTAAATTAGGTATGGGTCCTAAACTACTATATAAAGAATTAGACCTAGACACAAAATACATTAAAGATAATATTAATGACGAAATAGATAATATTATCTTTAATGATAAAGATAAATATACAGAAATTAAAACTTTATTAAGTAACATAGATAAAAGTTATGTAGATAAACTAATTTTAGAGCAAAATAAAGATATATTTGATTTATACAAAGTCTCAAAAGAAATAGAAAGAGCTTTAAGCAAAAAAGTATGGCTTAAAAGTGGAGGCTATTTAATAATAGAAAAAACAGAGGCATTGACTGTAATCGACGTTAATACAGGAAAATTTACAGGAAATATCTCGAGAGAAGAAACTATGTATAAAACTAATTTAGAAGCCTGCGAAGAAATTGCAAGGCAACTAAAGATTAGAGATATTGGCGGTATTATAATAGTAGACTTTATAGATTTACAAAAGAAAAAATATAAAGAAAACTTAATTAAAAAATTAGAAGAATGTCTAAGTAGAGACAAAAGAAAAAGCGAGGTCCTAGGTATAACTAGATTAGGTCTTGTTGAAATCGCTAGAATGCGAGAAAAAGACTCTATAGATTCTTACTATCTAAGCACATGTGAAAATTGTAAAAGTGAATTTAGTCAAAAATCAATTAACTACATATTAGATAATTTAGAAAAAGACATTATAAGAATGAAAGAACATACGAACTATAATAATATTTTATTGGAAATATCACCATATATTTACAATAAAATGATTGAAAAATACAGCGATTCTCTAAAAAAACTAGAAAAAAAATACGAGATAAGTATTGAAATTACAAAAACAGAAAGTATAAATCAAAAAGGCGAAAAAATTATTTATAAATAATATTGACTTTTAATCAAAAACAATGTATTATTAATAACTGTAATGCCGCACAGACAAGGTAAAAACTTTCGAAAGAAAGTACCTTAATGGCGAGTTTGAGACCGAGGAGGTGTATATGAATGTACGCTATAGTTAAAACAGGTGGAAAGCAATACAAAGTTGCTCAAGGTGATGTATTATTCGTAGAAAAATTAGAAGCTAACGAAGGTGATGTTGTAACTTTAGATCAAGTATTAGCTGTTGCTGGTGAAAACGGATTAACTGTTGGATCTCCAGTTGTAGAAGGTGCTACTGTAACTGCTAAAGTTGTAGCTCAAGGAAAAGCTAAGAAAGTAATAGTTTACAAATACAAAGCTAAAAAAGACTACAGAAGAAAACAAGGACATCGTCAACCATACACTAAGTTAGTTATAGAATCTATAAACGCTTAGTAATTGGAGTGTAATATGATAAAGATTAAATATCATTACACAGATGATTTCAGATTAAAAGGATTCACACTAAAAGGACATGCTGAGTATGCCGAATATGGCTACGATATAGTTTGTTCAGCCGTTACATCTAACGCAATAGGTGTGGACAACTCATTGAATTTACTAGCAAAAGTCGAATTTGAGTCTGAAATAGGACAAGAAGGAATGATTGAATGCATAGTAAAAGAAGATTGTTTAAATGATAAAACTGATTTATTATTTGAACACTTTAAGTTAACAATGGAAATGATAAAAGGACAATATCCGAAAAATATAAAAATCTTAAAAAAGTAGGGGGTGACTCCAAATGTTAAACATGAACTTACAATTATTAGCATCTAAAAAAGGGGTAGGGTCTTCTAAAAATGGTAGAGATTCTATATCAAAAAGATTAGGTGTTAAAAGATATGACGGACAAGTAGTTACTGCTGGTAGTATAATAGTAAGACAAAGAGGAACTAAGATACATCCAGGTACTAATGTAGGTAAAGGTGGAGATGACACTTTATTCGCATTAATAGACGGTACTGTTAAGTTCGAAAGATACGACAAAAAAAGAAAAAAAGTAAGTATATATCCAGTAGTAGAAGTTGCTGAATAATTATAAAAGAAAAGGAGTGTATCTACACTCCTTTTTGTTTTATAATATATAGGAAATATACATACAACTATCTGAAACAAAGATTTTTTCAACAATAATATATACCTTAAAAATGGAAACAATAAAAATATTACTTGGGAGGTGAAAGACTTGTTTATAGATAAGGCTAGAATATTCGTAAAAGCAGGAAACGGCGGAAATGGTTCTGTATCATTCAGAAGAGAAAAATATGTTCCAGCAGGAGGCCCAGACGGTGGAGACGGTGGTCGTGGAGCTAGTATAATCTTCAAAGTAGATACAGGTCTTAGAACTTTAATGGATTTCAAATACAAAAAGAAATATGTAGGTGAGCCAGGAGCTGACGGAAGCAAAAAAAGACAAGCAGGAAAAAACGGTGAAGATTTAGTATTAAAAGTTCCACCAGGAACAATAATAAGAGACGAAGCTACTAATTTAATAATAGCTGACTTAAAAAATGAAGGCGATGAAGCAGTAGTTGCAAAAGGTGGTAGAGGCGGAAAAGGAAACCAACACTTTGCAAATGCTGTAAGACAAGCACCTAGTTTTGCTAAATCTGGAACAGATGGAGAAGAAAGATGGGTAATACTAGAGCTTAAAATGATCGCTGATGTAGGTCTTTTAGGATTCCCTAACGTAGGTAAATCAACATTCTTATCAGTGGTAACTAAAGCTAGACCAAAAATAGCTAACTACCACTTCACAACTTTAACACCAAACTTAGGTGTTGTTAAAACTAACTTTGGAGATAGTTTCGTTCTTGCAGATATACCAGGACTTATAGAAGGTGCTGCAGAAGGTGTTGGTCTTGGACACGACTTCTTAAGACACGTAGAAAGAACAAAAGTATTAATCCATATCGTCGATATATCAGGAATTGAGGGAAGAGACCCAATAGAAGATTTCGATAAAATAAACGATGAATTAAAATTATACAACGATAAATTATCTACTAGACCTCAAATAGTAGTGGCAAACAAAGCTGATTTATTATTTGATGAGTCAGTTTATGAAAACTTTAAAAAGACTTTAGAAGATAGAGGATACAAAGTATTCAAAATGTCTGCTGCAACTAGAGATGGTGTAGACGAAGTTATAGCTTATACATCACAATTACTTCAAGAAGTAGAAGATATAGAATTAGTATCAGAAGAAGAATACTACAGACCAGAACTTGACAACACTGTTGAAGAAGGATTAAGTGTTGAAATAGATGAAGATGGAACTTATGTAGTAACTGGTAAAAAACTTAGAAGAATCATGTACTCTGTTGACTTTGAGGATATGGAATCTATCCAATTCTTCCAAAAAACTATGGAAAATGAAGGTGTATTCGATAAACTTAGAGAAATGGGCATAGAAGACGGAGATACAGTTAAGATATACGAAATAGAATTTGAATTCTATCACTAGAATTTAAATACAAATTAGGAGGAAGACATGCTAAATAGTAAACAAAGAGCTTACTTAAGATCTCTTGCTAACACTATGAAACCTATAACTCAAATAGGTAAAGATGGTGTAAATGAGAGATTCTTAGAACAATTAGATAATATGCTAGATTCTAGAGAACTAGTTAAAGTTAATATACTTGAAACTGCGGGACTTGACGCAAAAGAAACTGCAAATGCAATATGTAATGCATTAAGAGCAGAATACGTTCAAGCTATAGGTTTTAAATTTACAATATACAGAAAAAATTTAGAAGAGCCTAAAATATTATTCCCAGGTCAAGTAGCTAAGAAAAAAGTTCAAGAAGAAGGTACTACTAAAAAAGGTAGACCAACTAAAAGATCAAGAAGATAATTGACTTATATAATATAAAAATATTTATTTAAATAAAAACTTGAATATAAATAAAAAAAAGAATTGCTAAAATTTAA
>NZ_CABQXJ010000108.1:0-7195 GCF_902468165.1 uncultured Intestinibacter sp. | reverse complement strand
ACAATCAGAGATATATATTTAAACTATAAAAATAGTATATAAAATATATTTAAAAGATTATGAAAAAACTAAAGATTATTTAATTTTAAATATTAATAAGATTATATGACATTACTTGGATTATGATAATTATTGTGATAAAATTTATCTACAATTAAAGGAATTTTTTAGAGAAACAATCAAGGAGGATGCTTGATGGAAAAGTATAGAAAATTAATGAAAAATTTAGTTGATATATCAGCTATGGTAACTCAGTCCACTAATTTTTTTGCAATAAAAGACCAAATTGTAGATAAAATGTTAGAGGTAGTTGAGCCAACTAAAGCATGTATTAACTTATTTTATGATAATGATTTTGAACATGCTTATTTAGTTTGTTCAGCTACCTTAGATTATATACCAAAGGTATTTCCACCAAATCAAAAAATAGGAACAAAGTTAAACTTTAAAAAATCTTATCCTAAATATATACATGAGGCAGTTGAACAGAAAAAAATTATATATATAGAGGATATATTTGAAAATCCAAAAGCAGTTGATGAAAGAGAACTAGCTAAAATGGAAGGATATAAGGGAAGAATAGTGTTTCCTTTAATTTTAAATTACAATGTTATAGGATTTATGACATGCTTTTTAACTGAAGAAGATTCATTAGAAGAATCAGATATAACATTTATATCTTCTGTAGTATCTCTTATATCATTATCAATAGAAATAACTTTTGATAATGAACACACTAAAGAACTAATAGACAAACTTAGAGAATCGATAAGTAATATAAATGAAATAACGACAAAACTACACTTAAATAATGATGTAAATGAGTTTATGGAATCATTAAACAGTCAAGCCAAGAAACTTACTAAAAGTGATGAGGCATTTATAGTAATTGATGACTTAAATTATGATTATAAAATTTTTAGTGCTATGGAAAATAGACTAAAGAAAAAAATTGATTTCCAAAAGATATTACTTAAAATAGATGAATACAACGAAGATGGAAATTATATAAATCAAGCTAAATCTATAATTATAGATGAGATAGAAGTAGAAAATTACATGTACTACAAACTAAAAGATGGAAATAAGTTATTAGGTTGTATATTATGCTCAAACAATAGACATGGATATACTGAAGATGATTTTAATATATTAGAATTAATATCTAAACAAATCGTATTAGGTATGCAATTATATAAATACAATCAAGCTGAAACAAAACATAAATTAATTGCAAATGAGCTAAATATATTAAATAAGCAGCAAAAACTTATAATGAATGAAAGTGAAATGAATTTATCTAATGATAAAGATTTATATTTCTACCATAAACCAGCAACAGTTATAGGTGGGGATTTCTATCACGCACAAGTTATAAATGAAGATAAAGTCGCATATATAATTGCCGACGTTATGGGACATGGTATAGTATCAAACTATATTGTTGCAATGATAAAGGGATGCTTCAAGACATTATGTTATAATTATCAAACTGCAGCAGAAATTATGAATAAATTAAATCAAATATTATATGATGAATTTGATAAAATGGATGTTTTTACAACATGTATAGTGGGAATTATAGATAGTAAAAGTAATACATTAGATATCTCTAATGCAGGTCATTATTGTCCAATAATAATAGATAATTCCGGAAAATTCAAATGTACTGATGGTACTCTATGCAAAAAAAATATTCCATTAGGCGTCCTAGAAGATATAAATTATGAGCAAAGCACAATCTCTATAAAAGATAGTTCTATGATTTGTATGTATACAGACGGAATAATTGAAATAAAAAATAAAGATAAAGAAGAATTTGGAATAGAGAGGTTTGAGTCATTTTTACTTAAGAATTATATGTTAGAAAAAGATGACTTTATAAATGCATTGAAAAAAGAATTAGGTGAATTTGTACCTAAACATAATTTTGATGATGATATACTAGTAGTATGCTTGAGCAATAAATAATATAAAGAAATTCATATTAAGTGCTATAATAATTAATATGAAAACACATAAAAGATTTAACATTAAAATAGGAGGATTCATATGGGGAAAAATGATAAAGTATTAATAATTAATGGAAGTCCTCGTAAAAACAAAAACTGTAGCTCTATTATAAAAGAGATAACAAAAAAATTTGAAGATAACAACATTAATTACAAAGTATTAGACATATATCAAATGAATATCGAGTATTGTACTGCATGTGGAGCTTGTGAAAAGACAGGCTACTGTAGAATAAAAGACGATATGACACCTATATATGAAGAATTTAATAAAAGTACAGGGACAATAACAGTAAGTCCTATGTATTTTTCAAGTGTATCTACAAAAGTAAAGACAGTAGTAGATAGAACACAAGCATTTTTCGCTAGTAAATATATATTAAAAAAACCATCTATAGATAGAGATAAATTTAGACTGGGAATGTATATTGCAATTGGTGGACAACCTGAATTTAAAGATCAATTTTTAGGTGGACAAATTGTAATGGATATATTTTATAAATCGATAAATACAGATTTAGATTATAATTTATACCTATCTAATTCAGATGAAGTTCCTTTTATGGAAAATGAAGATTTCAAAGCTAGATTCAACAGAGATGTTGATGAATATATAAAAAGAATTAAAGAAAATAATTAATACTAAAAGTAAGGGGCGATGAATTATGTTAAGGTATTTGACAAGTGGTGAATCACATGGGCAGAGTTTAATATCTATAATTGATGGACTGCCATCAAATATAGAACTAAACTTTGATGAAATCAACTTAGAACTTAAAAAGCGTCAATGTGGTTATGGCCGTGGTGGCAGAATGAAAATTGAAAGTGATAAAGTAAATATTCTTGGTGGTGTTAGGGGAAGAAAAACACTAGGGGGACCTATATCAATTGAAGTAAAAAACAAAGACTACCAAAACTGGACTGAACATATGGCACCAATGGATGAAGTAGATTTTGAAACTAGAAAAGTAAACAATGTAAGACCAGGTCATGCAGATTTAGTCGGTTGCTTAAAATACGATTTTGATGATGCAAGAAATGTACTGGAAAGGTCATCAGCAAGAGAAACAGCAAGTAGGGTAGCAGTAGGAGCGATTTGCAAACAGCTATTAAAAAATTTCGATATAGACTTTGTCTCTCATGTTATACAAATTGGTAATGTGAAGGATGAAAATATATATGATTTTGATTATATAAAAAATAATGTAGATAATTCAGAAGTTAGATGTTCAAATAAAGAAGTAGAAGCTAAGATGATTGCACAAATAGACGAAATAAAAAGTGAAAGAGATACAATCGGTGGGGTTGTAGAAGTTAGAATAAAAAACTTAATTCCAGGACTTGGGTCATACACTCAATTTGATAGAAAAATTGACGGTGTATTAGCAATGCATCTAATGGGAACTCAAGCTATAAAAGGGGTCGAATTCGGTATAGGATTTGATGTAGCAAAACTTCCAGGTTCTCAAGTAATGGATGAAATAATATATAATGAAAAAGATGGAATAAAGAGAGTTACAAATAGATTAGGTGGTATAGAAGGTGGAATGACAACTGGAGAAGAAGTCATAATAAGATGCGCTATGAAGCCAATTCCAACACTATACAAGCCTCTTAACTCAATAAATATAAATACATTAGAACGCTATGAAGCTACAGTAGAGCGTTCAGACACTTGTGCAGTTCCGGCTTGTAGCGTTGTGTGTGAAAATGTAGTTGCTTTTGTTATATGTCAATTCTTCTTAGAAACAATAGGAGGAAGTAGTTTAGAAGACGTAAAAAGAAATTATAATTCATATATTCAAAGGTTGGGTGAAAGAGGATGGAAAAAATAAAAAACAAAGTATGCAATATTTTTATTGATGATAGCTATAGAAGTTTTAATAAAGCTTTAAATGAAGTAAATGGCACAACTAATAAAAATATAAATGAAATTTACGATATGGTACTAGTAATTTCAGATGAAAATGTATACAAAACACAATTAAATAAATTTATAGATTCTTTAGGAGCTAAATTTGTAAGTGAATATATAGTTCCAGCAGGGGAAGAATCTAAATGCCTTGATACTTTTCAAAAAATACTAGAACATGCGATAAAGGCTGGTCTTACTAGAAAATCACTTATAATAGCTGTAGGTGGTGGTGTTATAGGAGATTTAGCAGGATATGTTGCCTCTTCATATATGAGAGGAATAGATTTTGTACAAGTACCTACAACTCTTTTAGCACAAGTAGATTCATCTATAGGTGGTAAAACAGGAATAAATTTAGGAACTTATAAAAATGTAATCGGTGCATTTTATCAACCTAAATTTACTTTTATAAATGTATCAGCACTTAGAACTTTGCCAGATGACCAATTTAGAAACGGTATGAGTGAGGTTGTTAAATATGGATTTATATATGATTATGAATTTATAAATTATTTATTAGAAAATAGTGAAGAGATATTAGACAAAATAGATTCAACATTAAAATACATAGTAAAAAAATGTGCAGGGATTAAAGCTCATGTTGTTGAAATGGATGAAAAAGAAGGAGGACTTAGAAAAATCCTTAACTTTGGACATACTTTCGGCCATGGAGTAGAGAAACTTTGCCATATAGCTCATGGGGAAGCTGTAAGTATAGGTATGAATATGGCATTTAAACTTTCTTTAAGAAAAAATTTAATAACTAAAGAATATTATGATAAATTTTTAAATATATGTAAGGTATTTAATTTGCCAACAGAATTTGAGGGGGCAAGCGAACAAGAAGTACTATCTATAATGAAAACTGATAAGAAAAATAGTTTTTCAAAAGTAAATATGATTTTGCCAGTAGAACATGGTAAAGTGGATTTATTTAATGATGTAGATGATGAGACAATTTTAGAAATAATAAAGGAGTGCAAATATGCTTAGAGGAAGTTTTGAATTAATAGGGGATAAGTCTATCTCTCATAGATCGATAATGTTTTCTGCTATATCAAAAGGAAACAATAAAGTAAGTAACTTTTTAATGGGACAAGATTGTTTAAGTACAGTTGCATGCTTTAGAAAAATGGGAGTAGACATAGAAATAGATGGGAAAGATGTATTCATTAAAGGAAATGGGCTTAGAGGATTAAAAGCACCAACTGATATATTAGACGTAGGAAATTCAGGAACAACAATAAGACTACTTATGGGTATTCTTGCTGGAAATGATTTTGAATCTACATTAATAGGTGATGCCTCTATAGGTAAAAGACCTATGAAGAGAGTGACAGACCCACTTAGAATGATGGGATGTGACATAACTGGAAAAGATGATGCAAACTTTACGCCTATAACAGTTAAAGGTGGTCATTTACACAGTATAGATTATAAAATGCCCGTTGCATCAGCCCAAGTAAAATCAGCAATTATACTTGCTAGTTTATATGCTGATAAACAAAGTATAATAAGAGAAAAAGTTAAATCGAGAAATCATACAGAGATAATGTTAAAAGCATTTGGTGCAGATATAAAAGAAGATGGACTAGATATAATTGTAAATCCTGTAGATGAACTATTTAACCAGGATATTTATGTTCCTGGAGATATATCTTCTGCAGCTTTTATAATAGTAGGAGCTTTAATAAGTGAAGGTTCTGAAGTTTTAATAAAAAATGTCGGATTAAATGAAACAAGAACTGGAATAATAGATGTTGTCAGAAATATGAATGGAAATATAGAAATTATAGATGAAAGAATAGTAGGTGGAGAAAAAGTAGGAGATTTACTTGTTAAATACTCTAAAGATTTAACTGCAACTACAATTGATAAAACTATAATTCCTAGATTAATAGATGAAATACCAGTTATAGCCGTTTTGGCAACACAGGCTGAAGGTACGACTATAATAAAAGATGCTCAAGAATTAAAAGTAAAAGAAAGCAACAGAATAAAAACTGTTGTAGACAACTTAAAGAGAATGGGTGCAGATATAGAAGAATTAGAAGACGGTATGATAATAAAAGGAAAAACTAAACTTCATGGAGCTACTATAGAAACATTTAAAGACCATAGAATAGCAATGTCTTTCTCTATAGCAGATTTAGTAAGTGATTCTAGAGTTATTCTTGACGATCCTAGCTGTATAAATATATCTTTCCCTGGATACTTTGATTTGTTAAGAGATTTAGCTAAATAGTATAAATTATGCAATAAAATGATGTTAAAAAATGTAAAAAATTTAATAAATAAAGTAAAAGATTGTAATATACAATATACGAATATATTATAACAATTGATTTTATTATAAATTTTAGATATAATTTAATTGCGGTTATTAAAAATTAAACTATATTTCAGGAGGTTTTTATTATGAAATTACCAATAGCATTATCAAATAAACACGTACATTTAAGTCAAGCTGACGTTGATGTATTATTCGGAGAAGGATACCAATTAACTCCATTTAAACCATTATCTCAACCAGGACAATATGCATGTGAAGAAAAAGTTACTGTAGTAGGACCTAAAGGACAACAAACAATGAGAGTTTTAGGACCAGTTAGACCAGAATCTCAAGTTGAAGTTTCTTTAGCAGACGCTAGAGGATTAGGTTTATCAGTTCCAGTTAGACAATCAGGAGATATAGATGGAACTCCAGCATTCAAATTAGTAGGACCAAATGGTGAAGTTGAATGTGAAAAAGGTATAATAGTAGCAGCTAGACATATACACATGAGTCTTGAAGATGCTGAAAAATTCGGTGTTAAAGATAAAGATGTAGTAAGTGTTAAAACTGAAGGATTAAGAGGATTAACTTTCCACAACGTATTAGTTAGAGCTAATGCTAACTTTGCTTTAGAAATGCACGTTGACATAGAAGAAGGAAATGCAGCTGGCGTTAAAAACGGAGATTTAGTAGAGTTAATAAAATAATTTTATCTATTTATAAAATTTTATGATTAAAAAAGTAATAAGAAGTGTATGTATATAGTATACACTTCTTTTTTTTTAACTAAATTAAGAAAATTACTAAAAAAAAAAAGAAAAAATTATTAATACTTTAAAAAAAATTTTAGATGTGCTAACATAATAATTGCAAATAAGTTTATATTTACCAAAATATGTTTATTGGAAAATTGTAGAAAATAGGGCGTTTTTACTCAACCTAAATATAATTTATTACGTATTTATATATTACAAAAATATACATATTATAAAA
>NZ_CABQXJ010000107.1:0-7836 GCF_902468165.1 uncultured Intestinibacter sp. | reverse complement strand
ACCACCATAAAATATATCCGTCAACACTTTTTTTATATTTTTTTTTAATATTATTTTTATTTTTGTAAATATTATTAATTAGTATTCTAATTTTTGTATTTAATTGCATACATTACATAATAATCTAGATATAATTATATTAAGATATATTGTTTACAATTATCTATAAATATACTTTATTATTAAACTAATATTAAAGTATCAATCAATATTAAATTTATATATAGAGGAGGTATACATATTATGGCTAAATATGCTAGAGAACCTATAAATGGTTTTACACATTTATTTGGGGCAATTTTATCATTCGCTGGTTTATTAATATTATTAATAAAAACAACACTAGAAAATCCATCCCCTATTGCATTGACAGCAGTAATTATTTTTGGAATTTCTTTAATATTACTTTATTCTGCATCTGCTACATATCATTTAGTTATCGCAAAAGAAAATACTATTAAATTTCTAAGAAGAATAGATCACTCTATGATTTTTATTTTAATAGCAGGTTCTTATGCACCTTTCTGTTTAATATCACTAAATGGTGTTAAGGGATGGGTATTGTTTGCTATAGAAATATTAATAGCAATTCTAGGAGTTGCATTTAAACTAGTTTGGTTTGAAAGTCCTCGTTGGATTTCTACTCTTATTTATGTAGTTATGGGATGGTGTGCAATATTTCTAATTGTGCCTCTTTCTAAATCGCTTTCATCTATTGGTGTTATGTTATTAATAGGCGGGGGTGTACTTTATACAATAGGTGCTATTATATATGGAACAAAACCTAAATTTCTTAAATTGAAAAAATTTAAATTCCATGAGATATTCCATATATTCATCTTATTGGGCAGTCTATGCCAATATCTATGTGTTCTTTTATATGTAATTTAATTAGTAAAATAAAAGAAGTTTTGATAAATAACTTTCTATCTATCAAAACTTCTTTTTTATTAAGAATATTTTTATATTTTTATACGGTAAAATCTAAGTGACATGCTACATAATGATTTTCTGATACCTTTCTTAACTGTGGCATCTTTCTACTACAAACTTCTATCGCACATTCACATCTATCTCTAAACGGACATGCATTTACATTATCTATTTTTTTAGATATGTCATTGTTTATTTCTTTTATTGGTTCTGAAAAATCCATTTTTAAATCAAATACAGCTGTCATTAGTGCTTTTGTATAAGGATGCATAGCTAATTTACTTAATTTATGTCCAGGTAGTATCTCAACTATATTTCCTAAATACATAACAGCAACGGTATGACTAGTTTCTGTTACTAAGGCAATGTCGTGACAAACAAAACCTATAGTAAGATTTCTTTCTTTTTGTATTTTATTAATTAAATCAATAATATTTTTTTGTATAGAAACGTCTAATGCTGAAGTTGATTCATCAAGTATTAATAACTCTGGGTTTAAAACTAATGCTCTTGCTATTCCTATACGTTGGCGTTGACCACCACTCATATTATGCGGATATCTATGCATAAATTCTGCTGGTAACTCAACCATCTCAAGATATTCTTTTGCTACTTCTTCTTTTTGATTTTTCTTAATTAGTCCAAAATTTAGAAGTGGTTCGCATATAATATCTTTTACTTTCATTTTAGGATTAAATGCAGTCGATGGATCTTGGAATACCATTTGCACATTACGTCTATGTTGACGAAGTTTCTCTCCCTTTAATTTTGTGATATCTTCCCCATGATATAAAACTTGACCTGATGTAGGTTCTTCTAGTTGCATTATTATTTTCATTAATGTACTTTTTCCACATCCACTTTCGCCTATAATTCCTAAAGTTTTTCCCTTTTCAAAGCAAAGTGATACTTTATTACAAGCTGTCAACTTTCCATTTTTACCAATAGGAAATTCTTTAACTACATTGTCAATTTCTAATACTGTATTTTTTGTTTTAAGCATGTTGTTCCTCCCTCCATGTTGGAACAGATGCTAGTAATCGTTTTGTATAATCACTCGTTGGATTATTTAATATTTCGTCTCTAGTTCCTCTATCAACAATTTCTCCATCTTTCATTACGATTATTTTATCAGCCATATATACAGCAACGGCTAAATTATGCGTAACTATCATAATAGATGTGTCATATTTGTCTCTAAGTTCCATCATTTCTTTTACAATTTGTGATTGTGTTGTTACATCAAGTGCACTTGTCGGTTCATCTGCTATTAATAGTTTTGGTTGGAAAGTCATAGCCATTGCAATCCCAACTCTTTGACGTTGACCACCACTTAATTGGAATGGATATTTTCTCATTATATCCTTCGCTTGTGGCAGTCTCATTCTATTTAACATACCAATTGCTTTTTCTTTTGCCTTATCTTTTGGCATATCTTCATGAACCCTAATATATTCCACGAATTGGCTACCGATTCTTCTATTTGGATTAATCATTGCGCCACAATCTTGGAAAATCATAGACATCTTAGTTCCCCTACATTGATTCCATTGTTTTTGAGTGTAGTTTAGAAGGGAATCGCCTTCAAAGACGATATCTCCTTTTGTAACCTTACCTTGACCTGGAAGTAGACCAAGTACTGATCTTATGACAGTAGTTTTTCCACTTCCACTTTCTCCAACTATGGCTACTATCTCACCTGAACTAATCTCTAAACTAAAATCTTCAATTGTTGGTTTATTGTTTCCATATTGAACAGTTATATTATCTATCTTTAACATAAGATCACTCATCTCCTCCAGATTTTAATTATTTTAATTATTCAGCTGGTTTTATAGCTGTACTTATCCAATAGTAGTCAGCTGTATAAACGTTAGCTCCTTCTACTGATTTTGTACTACATATGTTTCCTTTATAATAACCATGTATTAAAGCTGCACCATCATCTACTAATATTTGTTGCATTTCTTGTACTAAATCTTTTATTTTGTCTTCATCAGTTTCAACTAGTAATTGTTCATATAATTTGTCATATGTATCATTTTTATAAGAACAGTAGTTAGCTTCTGATTTACTATACCAGTTTTCCATATATCCAACTGGATCCCCAACTTGAACTGTTAACCAGTTAGTTGATAATAAGTCATACTCACCTGCAGTAAGTTTGTTCCATTCAGTATCTGCATCTGTTTCTTGTACGTTAACTTTTATTCCGATTTTTTCTATATTAGCAGCACTACCTTCAGAGAACTCTTTTAAGCATCTACTATCATAAGTTAAGAATGATAATTCTATATTTTTTCCGTCTCCATTAAACTCTCTATATCCATCACCATCAGAGTCAACTATTCCAGCTTCATCTAATATCTTTTTAGCTTGTTCTACATCATATGGAGTAGCATCTTTTAATTTATCATATCCATAATCTAAACTTGATGGTAAAACAGATATACCAGCTTCATACATTCCACCAACAGTAGTATTACATAAAGTTTCATCATCTATAGACATAAGAACTGCTTTTCTTAAGTCATCATTAGCAAGAGGTCTATCTTCTTTTTGATTTATATATGCAAATCCAGTTCTTCCTCCAACTACTTCTGATACATTATATTTATCTGATTCTTTTACTTTTTCTAAATCACTTATATTTGATATATTTTCTATAACATCAACATCTCCATTTTCAAGAGCCATGTATTTAGATGTAGCATCTTTTATGAATATAATATTTAATTTTTCATAAGGTACTTCACCATTCCAGTAGTGTTCATTAGCTACCATTTCTAAAGAAGTTCCTTCATTTTTCTTTTCAACAGCATATGGTCCAGTACCTATTGGTTGGTCAGCCATATCAGTATCTGCATCAACATCTACTATTACGAATAGTGGGTTTGATAAAACTGCACTTAAATCTGCATATGCTTGGCTTGTTTTTATTGTTAAAGTTCCTTTTTCATCATCGGCTTCTATAGTTTCATATTTTAAGAATTGAGATGGATGCGCAGTTCCTTTCCCATCTTTTTCTTGTTGGAATGTATATTCTATAGATTTTTTAACTGCTGATGCTGTTAAATCTTTACCATTTGAGAATTTTACTCCATCTCTTATGTGGAATGTCCATTCAGTTTTGTCATCATTTGATTCAACTGAGTCAGCTAAGTATGGTTGTGGTTCCATTTGTTGGTCAAATCTATATAGACCTTCACCTATACCGTATCTACTTACACACCAAGCAGCATTAACTATTGATGATGGATCTAATGAATCAGAGAAATTTGTACACCCAAAGTTTAATGTCTTTGAATCTGCTGATACACTTCCAGATTTTGATGAACTACATCCTGTAACCGCTCCTAATGTCATAGCTGCAATTAATGTTGCAACCATTGCCTTTTTTATCCTTTTAAAAACTTTCATGAAATACCTCCCTATATTTCTCCCTTTTATTTTGATATTTATCTTTTTTTAATTTAATTTTCATTCAAATTAAATTATTAGCTTACTTGACTTTCGCTAGTTTCTTGTCTAACATCTAATATATCTCTTAATTTATCTCCTATTAAGTTAAATACAATAACTACAATACAAATTGCTATACCTGGCGCTATCATTAACCAAGGGCAATTTAATAAATAAGCTCGTCCTTCATTTAACATAAGTCCCCATTCTGCTGCAGGTGATTGTGCACCAAAGCCTAAAAATGAAAGACCTGCAAGTTCTAATATCATTGTTCCTATATCAGTTGTAGCTGTAATAACTAATGTAGGTAATATATTAGGTAAAAGATATTTAACTATAATAGTTGAAGTTTTACAACCAGTAACTCTAGCTGCATAAATATAATCTTCTTCGCATATTTTTAAAACTAAACTTATTGCTAATCTAGCATACTTCGTCCAACTTACAAGCATAATAGCTATAATTGCATTTTTAACACTAGCACCCATTATTCCTGCCATTGCAATAGCTAATACCATACCTGGGAATGAAATCATCATATCTGAAATTCTCATAATCACAGCATTGACAATTCCGCCAAAGTAACCTGCTAAAATTCCTGCTGTTGTTCCTATTAAGAATATCAATACTACTAATATCAATGATGCACTTAAAGATATTCTTGTCCCATAAATTACACGAGATAACACATCTCTTCCCAATTTATCTGTTCCAAGTAAATGTTCTGAACTTGGTGGTTGAAATGCATGTTGTAACTCTGCCGCATAAGGATCATGTGGCGCTATAAATGGAGCGAATATTGCTACAAGTGCTATAGCTATTGCCATTACGATAAGTGCTGAAAATACCTTGTTCTTCTTTATAAATGTTTTAATATTTTTCATCACTAACCTCTCTCTCTAACCTTTGGATCTACTAGTGTATATGAAAGGTCTACTATTAAGTTTATAATCATATAAATAAGTGCTATCCAAAGTACATAAGCTTGAATTATTGGATAATCATAAGCTGTGATTGATGTAACAGCTAAGTTACCAAGACCCGGATATGAGAATATAACCTCTACAACCGCTGTCCCTCCTAATAATGAACCTAACGATAATCCTAATAATGTTATTAATGGTAATAAAGAATTTGGGAATACATGTCTTAAAAGTATTTTTCCATCACTTAATCCTCTAGCTTTTGCACCAATAACATAATCTTTATTTAATTCTTCTAATACTGCTGTACGAACTTGTCTTGTATATTTTGCCGCCATAGCAAATGCTAATGTTACAGCTGGTAAAATCATTGTTTTAAATCCTCCACCTATAGATATTACAGGTAATAGATTTAATTTTAATGCCACTACATATAGAAGTAATAATCCAACCCAAAAGTTCGGCATAGAGATACCTAAAAATGTAATTCCTCTTATAAGGTAATCGGCAAATTTATTTTGTTTTATAGCCGCTATTATTCCACTCGGAACTGCAATCACTAACATTATAATTAAAGATAAAAATGCTAGTTTTAATGTTGGAATTAATCTATCCATTAAAATTCCTAAAACAGGTTTTCCTGAAGAATATGAAGTTCCAAAATCCCCTTGAAGACATGATGTCAACCAATCAAAATATTGAACTAAAAATGGTTTATTTAATCCCATAGCTTCCCTTGTTTGATTCAGCACTTCCTCACTTGGCATTACACCACTTGATGAATACATTGCCCTAACAGGGTCCCCTGGTGCCATATATATTAGTGAAAAAGTTATAAAACTTATCCCTAATAATACGATTGCCATTTGAATCAATCTTTTTGAAATTTGTTTACTATTCAAAATACCTCCTCCTTAAGATAACAATATAAATACTGTTTTCTATTTTTATATTTAATTTTTAAATTCATCTAAGTTTTCTAAGTACTCGATCAGTGACTCACCTAAATCAGATACTTTGTCTTTTTTTCTTCTTATATATCCAAATGAAATACTTCTTTCACACGATATTATCGGAATTGCTTTTATACCATATTCTTGATACTGATTTTTAACAAAGCTACTTGCAATAGAGCCGTGTTCAGTATGTTTTAATGATTGAATTAGAAAACTATCACTATTTGTATAAGATATAGAAACACTATCTCCATTATAAATAATATCTTCTTTTATATGACCTAAGTGGTTATATAATGAGAATTGCTTTTCATGGTATTGAACTAGTTTTATATCTTTTAAATCAGTTTCTTCTACAGAATCTTTCTTATATAGTGGATTATTTCTACCCACAAATAAGTATAAAGGTACTTTTGTTAATTCATGATATTCTAGACCTTTTGATTTAATCTGTTGCTTAAATGCCGACATACTTCGTTTCGATATATATACAAAACCAAGTTCAGCTTTTCTAGCATGTACCCTTCTAATTATATTTTGTACATTCGTTTCAAAGAAATCTAATCTAATATCTTTTCTTGATTGTTTATTATAAAATTGAGACAAATAAAAAGATAATGTGTTGCTAGGAACACTTGATATTGATAAAACATCAATGTTTTGACCTTTTTTAAATTCATTAATTATATTTATATTTTTTAAAACTTCTATGGCATACATGTAAACACTTTCCCCTTGAGGAGTTATTGTAACACCACTTCTAGTTCTATTTAATAAAGTCATATTTAATTCTTCTTCTAATGATTTGACTATTTTACTTACGTTTGGCTGAGTTGTTATTAATGCTTCTGCTGCAGAATGGAAACTCCCCATATCAACACTTACTACAAAATACTGCAATTGTTTTACATCCATATATTTAACCCCATTATTCTTTTTATTTACTATCTACTTTCTTTGATTGTTTTTAAACATTAAAAAACACACTTTTTCAAGCGTGTTAAACAAAACCCCATACAAACAAGGACTTATTGGAACACACCTATACACCGTAGAATAGTTCTCTATTTTTATTATAAAAGCAGGTCTCCTGGCTAAAAAGCATTGTTAGTTTTCCCTTCCCAGAAATTCATCCAGTGGTTTGAAAACCAACCCTTTATCACAGTGACGGGATCGCATTGGATTTGCACCAATTTCCCTATTAATCTGGTATACAGAACTCTTATAACTACTTGTTTTTTCTATATTATAATATAACACATAATATTTTATTAAGTGACATTTTTTTGAGGATTCTTAATTCCAATTTATTATTGTTTCTATTTTTTTATACATTTTTCGACAATACCCTGCCCCCTATCGTTTGTGTAATAAAATATAGCAAACACCTCATTTTAAATTTTTTTTTAAATTTAAAAACTGTTTTACTTTATTTTATTTTGTTATACTAAGTAATTCTAAATATTCCAAATCGTAATAGTTGTTTTTTGTCGATTAATTTTATCTATCAATAATAGATAATATTTTATGTCAATATCGAGGTCTTTTATAATTAAATTTTA
>NZ_CABQXJ010000106.1:0-7893 GCF_902468165.1 uncultured Intestinibacter sp. | reverse complement strand
TTTCTCTATTTCTTTTTTTACTTATGACATTGTACCAAATGATGTTTAATTCTTCTGTTTAACTTGTACAGTTTTTATACTAACATCAATATTTATATTATTATACTGTGGTTTGGAAAAATAAAAAATTGTATTTCATCAACGTTTCATAAATGGTGTGTATAATATTATTGAAAGTAGTTATAAAAGGCTTTTGTTTAAAAAATAAAGGAGGATAAAATTATGGGAAAAAAGTAGCCAGAGGTGCATTCCTATTACTTACGTTATGTTTGAGCTTAAGTACAGTTGGGTGTAAAAAAAGTAATGAAAGCAATAAAATTAAAGAAGGACAATCAATAAGTTCTGAAGAGAAGGGTACGTCAACTAACAAAAAGGATAAAAATGCAACATTTAAGCCATCAGATTATACTTTAAAAACAAAAAAAGAATATGTTTATGAATATTTAGGTCTTAAATTTGAACTTTCAAATAAATTTAAAAAGTATATGAATGATAAAAAGATAGCGATGTTAGATGATCAAAGTCCTATAGATAAGGAATTAAAATATGCTTTTTTAACTTTTAATAAAATGACTAAAGAGCAAAAAAAAGCAATTGTTAATAAAAAGGAAGGTGGTTATGAAAAATGGGAAAATGGGCTTAAAAGAATTGGAACTATTGGTATCTTTGAAAAAAATACATTAGAAGAAAAAATATCTAAAATGACAAAATGTGATACTCATACTAAAATAGGAGTTTCAAGTGATGGAAAATACGATTGCTATTTTAGTACAAACAGCGGATCTGAAATTAAACTTCTGAATGAATTTAAAAAAACTGAGATTCAAATTATAGAAAAAAAAGAACGTCCTAAAAACGGTTTTGTTCTATCAGAAAAAACTGATTTAGAAAATACAGAAGCATTTAAAAAATAATCAGTTAGGAATTTACGTAAACTATTACTAAAAGACATAAATGGTTAGGATTTTACAAGTAAATATTTTGAGAAGTATGGTAAACGTATTTACAATTTAGCGTAAAGTTTGTGTAAAAGAGATTCCAAATTTAGTTGAGGTTTAGAACGAAATAAAAATTAAATGTTTTAATATTGTTAGTGTTGTTACAGATAATGTTGATGATAACGGTGAAAACAAGTGAGTAATTGAAAAAGAATTAACAAAAATAAAAAATAAGTAAATGTAAAGTGATGAATGGTATATGGTTAATTAGTTTTAAAAAAGCCGTAATTTCTCTTTAGTAATTGTCTTTATTAATATGACTATGACTTACTATGGATATGGTC
Organism: uncultured Intestinibacter sp.; assembly: GCF_902468165.1. Classification (NCBI taxonomy): domain Bacteria; kingdom Bacillati; phylum Bacillota; class Clostridia; order Peptostreptococcales; family Peptostreptococcaceae; genus Intestinibacter; species uncultured Intestinibacter sp. Next base: position 6,611 of record NZ_CABQXJ010000106.1, on the reverse strand, counting down.
ATGGAGCGAATAGAGTTGAATTGGAGAAGGTAATAAGAATTTGCTTGGAGTGTGTTGGAATTGGATAGAATTAAAAAAATTGAGACATTTAAGCTTGATAAGAATTTGAGAAAATTGAAATATATAATATCGATTGTATTTGTAATAATACTTCCTCTATTTTTAGTTGATCTTTTAGGACAAGGGTCTCCATATTTTTGTAAGCTTATTAGTCCAATTGGTATGCTTGGACTTTGGGAGCTATTTATTCAGTTATTAGCCCAATTTCAGTATTCAGATATAGACTAGACGAAGAAAAGTGCATAATGTGAAAAAGTTTGCCAAATGAATATAGATCCAGTTGAAAATTATAATCATCTAGAATGCATCAGATGTGGACGATGCAAAAATGCTTGTCCTGTGGATACAATTAGTTGTGGAATAAAAAAATAGAGAGGAGCTTATTAAAAAAGTGATAAAAAACGCAATAGCATACATTACAAGAAAAAAAAATAGAACATTTATTATTTTTGTTATTTTAACAATAGTTCTTTCTTGTTTGTATTCTTGTTTAACAATAATGAAATCAAGCAATGAAATAGAAAAGACTTTATACGAAAGTTCTAATTCTTCAATATCAATAACAAAAAAAGATGGTAAATATTTTAATGTTAATCAATTTAAGGATATTGAAAAATTAAAAGAAATTGAAGAAATAATAATTCAATATGATGGATTAGCAAAACTAAAAGGTGCTAAAGTAGTTAGTGGAGAGCAAAAAATAAATAGAGAAGATTTATCTGATAAATTTAAGAATGTTGTTTCACTCGAAGCTACAAATAATACTAAAAGAAACATTTTATTTAATAGTGAAGTATTTACAATTAAAGAAGGTAAAAATATAGAGAAAAATGATAAAAACTCAATTATTGTTCATGAAGAATTCGCTAAACAAAACAATCTAAAATTAGGTGATGAAGTTGATCTTGAATTACTAGATACTGAAAAAAGTGGAAAAATAAAGAGTCATAAATTTGAAATTATAGGAATATTTTCTGGTAAAAAACAGGAAACATATACAGGTCTATCTTCTGATTTTAGTGAAAACATGGTTTTTGTGGATTATTCAACAAGCCAAGAGATATTAAATAACTTAGAAAATAATAAAATTGCAAATAAAATTTTAATGTATTCTGGTAGTTTAGAATCTACAAACTTAGTCTTAAATAAATTGAAAGAGCTTAAAATTGATGAATCAAAGTATTCCATTGAAAAAGATTCTAATGTATTTGAAGAATCTTTAGAGTCAGTAAGTGGAATAAAACATATAATAAAAGTAATGACTTATTCTATTATGTTAGGAGGAATGATTGTTCTTTCATTAATCTTAGTTCTATGGTTAAGAGAAAGAGTTTATGAAATAGGTATATTTTTATCTATTGGAACATCTAAGATGCAAATTATAATGCAATTTATATTCGAGTTAATATTCATATCGATGCCAAGTATAATATCTTCCTTACTTTTAGGAAATGTGTTACTAAAAGTAATTGTAGATGGATTCATTAACTCAGAGGATTCAATAATTTCCGGTGGAAGTTTAATAAATAATAGTGGTTTTATGTTAAATATAGTAGCACTTGGACAAAGTTATTTAATATTAATAAGTATTATTGTTTTATCAGTTGTATTTGCTTCTTCATTAATATTAATCAAGAAGCCTAAAGAAATATTATCAAAAATAAGTTAGGAGAAAATAATGGATATATTAGAAATAAAGAATGTGGCATATAGTTATGTAAATTCTAAAGAAAAAGTTTTGTCAGGAGTAAATCAAAAATTTGAACTTGGGAAGTTTTATGCGATCGTAGGAAAGTCAGGGACAGGAAAAACTACACTTCTTTCCTTACTTGCTGGACTTGATAAACCTAAAACAGGAAAAATATTGTTTAAGAATGAAGATATACAAAAGAAAGGATATAACAATCATAGAAAAAATAATATATCTTTAGTATTTCAAAACTACAATTTGATAGATTATTTAACACCGATTGAAAATATTAGATTAGTAAACAAATCAGCAGATGAAAGTATCTTGTTTGAGCTAGGTTTAGATAAAAAACAAATAAAAAGAAATGTTATGAAATTATCTGGTGGACAGCAACAAAGAGTAGCTATTGCTAGAGCATTGGTATCAAATGCGCCAATAATACTAGCTGATGAACCTACTGGTAATTTAGACAGTGTTACTGCTGGAGAAATAATTGATATATTAAAGACGTTGGCTAAAGACAAAAATAAATGTGTAATAGTTGTAACACATAGTAAGGAAGTAGCAGATTCTGCGGATATTATTTTAGAACTAAGTGGTAAAAATTTGAAAAAAGTAAATAAAATGAATTTGGAGGTTGAATAATGGTAAAAAATGCATTTGCTTATGTAACTAGAAAAAGCTTAAAATCATTAATTATTATGTTAGTTATTTTATCTATGTCAATTTTAAGTTTTATTAGTTTATCTATTAAAGATGCTACGGACAGAGCTTCAAAAGAAACATTGGCTAATATAACAAATAGTTTTTCTATGGAGATAAATAGACAAGTTAATCCAGGAACACCTAGAGGTGGGGGAAATGTAAAAGGTGAAGATATTAAAAAGATATCTCAAACAGATAGTGTAGAATCCTATGTAAAAAGAATAAACAGTGTTGCAGATTTAGTTGATTATGATATTATTGAAACTCAAGAGACTCTTGCGAATCAATCGCCTGAAAGAGCGAAGAATTTCAAAAGAACAGTTATGTTAACTGGGGTTAATGACTCATCAAAAGAAACAAAATTTGTATCAGAAGCATATAAATTAGTAGAAGGAAAGCATTTAGAAAATGAAGATAAAAATAAAATCTTAATGCATAAAGATTTAGCTAAAAAAAATAATCTTAAAGTTGGAGATAAGATAAAATTAAAATCTAATTTATTTGACGCTGATAATGAAAAAGGTGCAGATGAAACAGTAGAAGTAGAAATTAAAGGTCTATTCGATGGGCATAATAGTGGTGGAGTAAGTGCAGCACAGGAACTATACGAAAATACATTAATCACTGATATTGATACGGCCGCTAAAGTTTATGGTAATACAGAAGATACAGCTGTATACCAAGATGCAACATTCTTTGTAAAAGGTGATAAGAATCTTGATAGTGTCATAAAAGATCTTGGGAAATTAGATATAAATTGGAGAGAATATAATTTGATTAAAAGTTCATCAAATTACCCTGCATTACAACAATCTATATCAGGTATCTACTCAATTTCAAATAAATTATTTGTAGGTTCATTAATATTTGCAGGAGTTGTAGTTTCATTATTACTATTCTTATGGATGAATGCTAGAAAGAAAGAAATAGCAGTATTACTATCATTAGGTATATCAAAATTAGAAATTTTTGGTCAATTCCTAATTGAGATGATATTTATATCAATCCCCGCATTCGTTGGTTCTTATTTCTTAGCTCAATACACAGCTAGCAAACTTGGAAATAATATATTGAATAAAGTTACTGGTGATATAGCTAAACAAATAGCTAGACAATCTGCATCTAGCCAATTAGGTGGTGGGGCAGAAGCTGAAGGATTTAATAAGACATTATCAAGTTTAGATATAAATGTAGTACCTAAGTTCATAATTTATGTAGTTATATTTATGAGTTTAATACTACTTGTTTCATTGATTGTTTCTTCATTCAATATATTAAGAAAAAACCCAAAAGAATTATTAATTGACGATAATTAAAAGTTTTGGTGCTTTCTAGCACCGAAATTTTTTTACTTTTAAATATCAAATAATATTCTGTATAATATAAGTGTATAGGCTTAAGAGGAGGTATTTATGAAAATATTAATTGTTGAAGATGATAATATGATCAGAGAGGGAATAAGTGAATATCTTTTGGAATTTGGATATACTGTTATTCAAGCTAAAGATGGAATAGAAGCTTTGTCAAAATTTAATAACGCTATAAATTTGGTTATCTTAGATATTCAGATACCTTTTATAAATGGTTTAGAAGTGTTGAAAGAAATTAGAAAGAAAAGCAATTTACCAATTCTAATCTTGACTGCATTTAGTGATGAAGAATATAAAATTGATGCATTTACTAATTTAGCAGATGGATATGTAGAAAAGCCATTTTCATTGCCAGTCTTAAAGGTTAGAATAGATTCTTTGATTAAGAAGAATTATGGACATTTAGAGACGTTTGAATATAAGGATTTATCGGTTAACTTTAATAGCTATACAGCTAAAATAAATGATGAAGAAATAGATGTAAATGCAAAAGAACTAGATGTATTAAAGTGTCTATTGGATAATAATGGACAAGTATTAACTAGAATGCAAATTATTGATTATGTATGGAAAGATAGCGAAGAAATTCCTTACGATCGAGTAATAGACGTATACATAAAAGAACTTAGAAAAAAATTACAATTAGACTGCATAACCACTATAAGAAATGTGGGATATAAATTGGAGATAAAATGAGAAAATGAAAAAATTAAAGATATTTCCCAAAATGTTCATACAAATATTTTCTGTTCTTGGAATAATAATTATATTAGTTCATTTATTAGTTTTCTTTATTTTTCCTAAAACATATTTGGAGACCAGAAAAGAAGAGGTCTATAATAAAGCAAATGAAATTTCCAGTATTATGAATGGAAAAGAAATAAAATATATAGAACAAACCTTGGAACTTTATTCTAAAAGTAGCGAAATAAAGGCATTTATAAAAGAAAGAAATAATAATAATAATGAAATAAAAATCAAAGATAATATAGATACTAATTTAGAAAGTAATAGTAATTCTTTGATAATTGAAGAAAGAGAAATAAAGCTTAATGATGGTAAAAAAACATATCTACAATTTGTCTCTACAGCTGATATGCAAAAAGATGCAAAAGATTTAAGTCTTAAATTTTTACCATATTCTTTGTTAATATCAATTTTATTTTCTTCTATTATTTCTTTAATTTATGCAAAATTAATAAAAAACAATGTACAAGAAATACAAATTGTTACTGATAAAATGATGAAACTTGATAAAAAAATACGTTTAGAAGTTAGCTCTAATGATGAAGTTGGAGAATTAAAACAACAAATTAATGATTTGTATTCTACTTTATTAAGAACAATTGACGATTTAGAATTTAAAAATAAAGAAATTTTAAAATTAGAAAAGTTAAAATATGACTTTTTTAAAGGTGCATCCCATGAACTTAAAACTCCTCTTGCTAGTCTTAAAATAATACTGGAAAACATGAAATACAATATTGGAAAATATAAAGAAAAAGATATTTATATTAATGAATGCATTGAAATCGTTGATAGTTTAACAAAAAATATTTCTCAAATATTATCAGTTCATTCTATAGAAAATTTGAATAATGATGAAGAATATTTGAAAATAAATGATACATTAGAAGATGTATTAAAAAAGTATGAAATATTAGCACATCAAAAGAAAATAACTGTCAATAATTATATATTAGATGAGAATGTTTATATAGGAAAAACAGCTTTAAAGATTATTTTATCTAATTTGATTAGTAATGCGGTAAAATATACTGATGTAAATGGGGTAATTAATATTGGGATGGTTAATGATTGGTTATATATAGAAAATTCATACGGTAACAATAAAATTTCGAATATGGATGAAATATTTGATGTTAAATTTGATTTAAATAAGGAAAATAGTAATGGATTAGGTTTATATATTGTAAGTAATATTCTGAATAATTACAATATAGAATATAAAGCATTGCAGGATGAAGAATTTTTTATCTTTAAAATTAAAATATTATCTTAAGTAAGATATAATTTTACAATAGTTATTGAAAAATAGAGACTTATTATTAATTGTGGAAATAAAAACTTTTTTCTTATTAAAAGTGAAAAGAAAATAATTGATAAATGATTATTCCACTCTAATTGATCACTTATTCCGATAGACTTGATCAACTGCTATTTTTCATTAAATTCCGATGGGGCGGATCAATCATTACGATGAACCTGACCATCTAAAAGTTTTGGTTATTAGATATCAGCTAAAGCACTTATACAAATGTTTACTAAGTTATCCTGTACTCATAAATTGAAAACATAGACTTGCTGAGTTGAATGTTACGCTAGAAAAGTCCTTTCAATACGTTGAATAAGTCCACTTTACCAAAATATTGAATATGTTTATAAAGTCAAAAGGATTTAATATATTCTTCTTGCAATATTTTCTATATTAAAAATTTGATAGGGACTGTTTATTTTAATATTCTCAAAAAATTAAATAGATAAATAATAAATATGGGAAAAAACGCATAAAATTGTATGCTATCATACCATCAAGTTATAAATAGATGTGTTCAAAATATTAAAGCATTTATTGTAGCTTAGGTAAACTAAACTCAATCGGTTCAGTTTGCTATCTAAAGTAGTTAATTATTAATGAATAGGTACAAGCTCGTTTTTTAATACTTCTTTAAATTTTTATTACATATAAACCTTATTCATTAAAATATTTATAGAAGGTGATACAACACAAAATAATGAAAGCTTTTAGATTTTAATAGCAATCT
>NZ_CABQXJ010000105.1:0-7913 GCF_902468165.1 uncultured Intestinibacter sp. | reverse complement strand
TCAGCCTTAAATATTGAAATACCAATACCTAAGGCTGATTTATAAAAAATCCTAAAAGGTTTAATAAAAAACAATATAAATTACAATAATTATATTTTAAAAAATACTATTATTTAAGTATAAAAGATAAACAAATCACAAAGAAAGTCAAAAGCATAAACAAAACTTTCTAATATGACAACATGAATCATCATTAAGTAGATTTTAATAATAGTATTTTAATAATTTGGTTAGGGGGAAGGATTTATGGAATTAAGAGAACTTTCATTAGCAGTACAAAAAGGTAGTGGAAAACAATCAAAACAATTAGTTAAAGAAGCTTTAGAACAAGGTATAAAACCTGCTGATATATTAAACGATGGTTTGATTTCTGCAATGGGTGAAATAGGAGATAAATTTAAAGAAGGACAAATATATGTTCCAGAAATGTTAATCGCAGCTAAAGCAATGCAAGCTGGACTTAAAGTTTTGGCTCCATCTCTAAAAGCTGAAGGTGTTGAACCAATAGGAAAAGCAGTTATAGGTACTGTAAAAGGGGATTTACACGATATAGGTAAAAACTTAGTTAAGATGATGATGGATGGCGCTGGTATAGAAATGGTCGACTTAGGTGTTGACGTTCCAGAAGAAAAATTTGTTGAAAAAGCTGAAGAAATAGGAGCAGATATAATTTGCTTATCAGCTTTACTTACAACTACAATGCCGGCAATTGAAACTACTATAAAAGCATTTGAAGAAAAAGGAATTAAAGATAAATATATATTCATGATAGGCGGTGCTCCAGTTTCAGAAGAATACGCAAAACAAGTACATGCAGATTACTATACTACTGATGCAGCAGCTGCAGCAGATGTAGCTAAAAATGTACTTAAATCTAAAAAATAATATAGGCGTTTAAACAATCTGAAAAATAAATAATTATATTGGGAGGAACGGTTATGAGTATAAAATTTAATAAATTGGCATACGATTCAGTTGATGATTTTGTTTATGGTTCTTGTAAGAAACCAGTAACAACTAAAAGCGGTTTAATAATAGGTGGTGGCGAAGTTTATCCAGAATTAAACTTCACATTGCCATCAATGATAGTTAATGAAGATAGTATAAAAGATGCATACCAAATATACAAAGATATGACAAATGGTATATTAAATAGAGCTAGAGAATTATATGCACCAGGAGTAGTTATAGAATATGAAACTCTTCCTGAATTTACTGAAAATCCTAAATGGGGTATTGAAGTAAGTAAGATAATAGTAGATACTATGAAAGAATATGAAGCTAAATACGGTCTAAAATCTGCTTATAGAGCTACTCCAAACGACTTAAGAGAGATGAATAGACCTCCAATTATGAGAAGCGGTAAGTATTGGGAAGCTATGATTGAAAGCTTCGCTGGTTGCTCACAAGCTGGCGCTGACTTTATATCTGTTGAATCTACTGGTGGTAAAGAGTTAAACGACGAAGCTTTAGTAAATGCAGATATTAAACAAGTTATATTTGCACTTGGCGTTTGTGGATGTAGAGATATGAAATTCTTATGGAAAAACATAGCTGATATTTGTAAAGCTAATGGATCACTTCCAGCAGGGGATTCTGCTTGTGGATTTGGTAATACTGCTATGGTACTTGCTGAAAGAGGTATGATACCAAAAGTATTTGCAGCAGTAGTGAGAGTTGCTACAGTTGCTAGAGCTTTAGCTGCTTTTGAAGAAGGAGCTGTAGGGCCATCTAAAGACTGTGCTTATGAAGGTATTTATCTAAAAGCAATTACAGGTTCTCCTATATCTTGTGAAGGTAAATCAGCTGCTTGTGCTCACTTATCTCCAATAGGTAATATAGCAGCTGCTGTAACTGATTTATGGTCTAATGAATCTGTCCAACAAGTTAAATTATTAGCTGAAATGGCACCAGTTGTATCTATAGAACAATTAATTTACGATACAAGACTTATGAATACTGCTACTAAGAAAGGATTTAGAAGAGAATTTAGAGACTTACTTGCTGAATCTGATGCACCACTTGATCCTCAAGCTTATGTATTAAAACCACAAGTTGTATTTGATATAGCAGGCGAATTAGTCAAAGCTGAAAATTCATTTGAAATGACTAAGTTAGGTGCTAAACTTGCTCTTGATAAGATAACTGAAGCTGTAAATAGCGGCGAAGTTTATGTAGAAGAAAGAGAAAAGAAATGGCTAGATATCATAGGAAATCAAATTGAAGATATAGCAGATGATGAATTAGAATTTTATGACGATATGCAAGATGAATTAGATATGGATAAATTTATACCAGCTGAATACGGCTTATAAAATTTAATCTAATATAAATTAAAATAAATCTTATAAATAAAAAGCTTATAATTTTAAACTAAATAAACTTAAGTTGTCCCAAAGTAGACATCTCAAATTTTGGGGCAGTTTCTCTATATATTACAGGAAAATTATTTTTAAATTACAGGATAGGCGTTTAGGTTATAAAAAATGTTTTAGGGTGGTTAAATCTTTTAAAATAAGGGTGGTATGGCTTATGAAGGTAAAATTAGATATTGTATCGGGATTTTTAGGAGCAGGAAAGACTACTCTTATAAAAAAACTTGTGACTGAAGGTTATAGTGACGAAAAAATCGTCGTCTTAGAAAATGAATTTGGAAAAGTAGGAATTGATACTGACATACTCAAAAATACTGGTGTCGAAGTAGAGGAAATAACAGCAGGATGTATTTGCTGTAGTTCGTCGGGGGATTTTCTCTCTTCAATAGAAGATATAATAAATAAATTTAATCCTGATAGGATAATTGTAGAACCTACAGGTGTCGCAAAATTAAGCGAGATATTAAGAGCGTGTAACGATTTTAAATTTAAAAATCTATTTAAAATCAATAATATTATCTCTGTATTAGATGTAAAGCGATTTGACTTTGTATCTTCATACTCCAAGGTATTTGTGGACGATCAAATTGCAGTATCAAAAACTATTGTTTTAAGCAAAAATACAGGTGTTGATATAAAATATATTGAAGGGATGTATTCGTATATCAAAAATATAAATATAAATGCAAATATTATAAACGAAGATATTTACAATATAAGTGGGCGAAATTTGATTGAAGCTATTGAAAATAAAATACAAGACTACGACATGTTAAAAATATTAGATAAACTAGATAAAGACGAGACGAGAAATCCATATCATTTTTCTACATTGGAATTTAAAACAAAGAAATCTATAGATTATAGCGATATAAAGCTTATCTTTAAGTGTTTTGAAGATGAGGATACTTATGGCAAAATTGTAAGGGGAAAAGGGATTTTGCAAAATAGAGATAAAAATTGGTACAAATTTGATTATGTTGAAAATGAAATAAATGAAGAAAGCTATTATAAAGAAGAAAGTGGAGCGATTTGTATTATAGGATACAAATTAAACAAGAAAAATATCTTAAATTTATTTGAATAAAATAAGTTAAAAACAGATATAGCTTTTAAATAATTTAAATTTATTTATTTTAATTTTATTTATATCTTTTTAAAATAGACTTTTCTTATGAAATAAGTTATAAGGAAAGTCTATTTTATATTATCCATTTTGACGATATTGTTTAGGAGTCATTTTCGTCAAGTTTTTAAATACTTTTGAAAAATAGCTTTGATCTTCAAAGCCGACTTCCATAGCTATTTCTACTATAGAAGAATCAGTATTTTTAAGCAGCAGTTTGCTTTGCTCGATTCTTATTTTATTTAAATAATTTGAAAAGCTTACGCCCACTTCTTTTTTGAATACACTCGAAAAATAAGATGGGTTTAGATGTACTATATTAGCGACTTTTTCTAAATTTATATCTTCGTTGTAATGTTCATTTATATATGATATACATTTTTGGATTAATACAGGGTTTTTAGACTCGTTAAAGTTAAATACATTTTGAGTAAAGCTATCTAGCATGTGAACAACCCAATAAGATAGATCTTCGATATTTTTTATATTTGATATTTTATATAAAAACTTGCTATTTAAGTCTATTATCGTATTTGAGTCGGCTCCGCCGTCTATAGACGCCCTAGACAACAATGTGCAAAGCTCTAATGTCTTTGATTTTATTACATTTATATTGTTTCCTGAGGCAAATAAAATACGACCTATCATATCGTTTAGGATATTTTTAGCTCCTATAACATCCCCATTTCTAACTTTTAATAATAATTCCTTTTCTGTTTCATAAGAGTAAAATTCTACATTTTGCTCATCTTTAATAGTCTGTATTTTTTCATTTAAATCAGATTGATGAGAAGCTATTAATCTCTTTCTTTCAAGCTCTTTTTTCTCATCACTTAAAAGACTATAAACTACAATAAACAACAAGTTGCCTAGATGCCTAACTCTTGTAGGGTCTATAACTTGAATACTTCTTATTTTAGATTCTACCATCCCAAGATATTTTAAATCTATATTGAATTTTTGCATAATTTCAGAAATCATAAGTTCATCAGAAAAATCCATAAGTATAGGACCAGCTAGCACAGAACCTCTAAATACACCTTTTTTTATAACTGGAACAGTATAGTGAATAAGCCCAGCAGGACAAAAGAATGTATAAGCTTCTCCTAACGCTTCTGATTGTTTAGCTGCATATAGATGAGTTTGAGAACAGGGATTCATATCTCCTGTAAACTCTTTAAAAAATTTGCAAAAAGGTTCTTCATTCCCAATTGAATACACAGAACTTCCATTTTCATCTAGTAAGACAAGTGGAATATTAGTAGAATAAGAATATGTAGTTAGTGCCTCTTTTAAACTCTCTAAAAATTTTTCTTTCATTACACTTATCACCACAACTTCATATTTTAATTACTTTAATTTATATAAAAAATTCACTACGTTCATATCGCCAAGGACTTCGTCCGTTGCTTAAAAATCGCTTTGCTCATGACGCCAACGAATCGGAGATTACGTTGCTTAAAAATCGCTTTGCTCATGACGCCAACGACTTCGTCCGTTGCTTAAAATTCGCTAGAATTAAAAAAGTTATCTTCTTACTATGTATAAATTTTTAAGTGAATTTCATTTTATATATCCTATAAATAAACATATTATTATACAATTCGATTTTTGCAATCTAAATCCCTTCTTAATTCAAATTATATTTTTAATAAAGTTAAAGATAACTCTTTAGTAAAATATTTATAAATCTTAAAAATGTTATGATTTCGTGATATAATGTAAGGAAAAATTTATAGATTTTATACAATATAAGATGTATATTATCTATAATGACTAAATGATAAGGGGGATAGAGATGATATTAAACAAAAAATTTATACCACTGTTTTTATCTTTATCACTAGTACTTCCTAATATAGGACCTATTTATTCTTATGCTGAAGTAAAGGCAACTTTTAAGAAGGAACAAAAAAAGATTGAAACAGAAAACAATCAAAAACAAAGAGTATCAAATCAACTAGAAGATAAGTTTGATTTAGAAAAAGTATCAGGAAGTTATGTGGCAAAACACATAAATAAATACAACTCTAAAGAAAACTTTGAGTATGCTGTAAAAGAAGTTTTAAATTATTATTATGACAAAGAACAAAGTAAAAAGATAAATCAATTTAAAGCAGTTATAGACTCTAGGGCAGATGATTTAATAAAAGATTACGAAGATGCATCAGAAGAAAAACAAAGTGATGAAGAGTTAGGTTATAAACCTGGTGAAGTCATTGTTGAATTTGAAAATGATGTAAATAAAGAGTTAAAAGAAACTGTTGTAGACAATCTAGACGGAGAAATAGAACAGCTTATGGGAAAAAATATAGGTGTAGTCGATATATCAAACTCTGAAACTGTAGATAAGGCGATAGAAAACTACGAAGACAGTAGTTTTATAAAATCAGTACAGCCTAATTTCTCATATAAAACTACGTCTAGCTCTAGTACATATAAAGCTACAACTAGTACTAATGATGAGTACAGCAAGGCACAATACTATTTAAAAAGTTTAAAAATATACGAAGCTTGGGACTACTTAAAAGACTACAAAACATCTAAAGTAAAAGTAGCAGTACTAGATACTGGTATGGATGTAAATCACCCTGACTTAAAAAGCAATTTATATCTTGCAGTAGATGCTGAAAACAACTATTCTCAACTTACTAAAGATAAAAACTATCATGGGACGCATGTATCTGGAATATTGGCAGCTACAACTAATAATGCTATCGGTATTTCAGGTATTGGAAACAACAATATAGAGCTTATGAATATAAATGTATTTTGGGGAAACAAAAACAGCGCAGAAGCTTTTACAAGCGATATTTTAAACGGATATAATTACGCCGTTAAAAAGGGCGCACAAGTTATAAATATGAGTCTTGGTAGATTGGTAGACGATAATTTTTATGAAGATGCAGATAAAGAACAAGATAAATTATTAGAGCAGGCTATAAATAACGCCAAAGCAAAGGGAATTGTCACTGTTTGTTCAGCAGGTAACAACAACAGCACTATGAAGTTTTATCCTGCTGATTTTGACTCTTGTATATCTGTAATAAATATAGATCAAAACGACCAAAAGGCGGCTGATTCAAATTACGGAACTAAAAAGGATATATCTGCATATGGAGTAGATATATACAGCACAATTCCTTATACCAATGGACAAAGATATATGTATGACAGCGGAACGTCTATGTCGGCGCCAATAGTGTCTGGTATTGTGGCTATGATGAAGTCTAAAAATCCAAACGCTACAGTAGACGAAATAAAATCAGCTCTATATTCTACGGCTGACGATATAGGTAGACCGGGAAAAGACAGTTATACGGGATACGGCAAGGTAAATGCCTTAAAAGCAGTAAAAGCTATAGGCGGTGGAACACTTATAAATAAACAAAATACAAGTACAGACAACAAAAACAATACATCTGTACCTAATAAAAATAACACTACAAATAATAAGAATAACACCACTGTCGACAAAAATAATAATATAGCTAATAAAAATAATACAACTGTAAACAAAAACAATGCCACAACTAATAAAAATAATACGGTAGCTAAAAAGAATATGGCTACACTTACGATAAATACTTTAAATTCATCTAGTACATATATAAGCGGTAAGGCGCTAAGCTCCGCTACTATTAAAGTATATAACTCAAAAGGCAAGATTATAGCTTCTGGCAAAGCTTCAAATAATAAATACAGTATTAAAATACCTAAGCAGCCTGGCGGCTCTACTATAAAAGTAGTAGCTTCTAAGACTAATTACAACTCAAAGAGCGCTACAACTACAGTATTAAAACAATTTGGCTCTTTAACATGTAACAATATATATAAAACTAGCACGAGTATAAGTGGAACAGGAACAAAAAACGCCACTATAAAAGTTTATGTAAATAAAAAGCAAGTGGGAAAACAGACTACAGTAAATTCTAAAGGAAAATACAAGGTGTTTATTCCAAAACAAAAGAAAAATACTGTGATAACTATTCAGATGTCTAAATCAGGATATGTTACGAAGAGTATTAATAGGACTGTAAAATAAATAATTTTAAAATGTAAATAGATCTTTACTTAAAATTATTAAATGACATAAAAATAATAAAAATCCCCCTATATAGAGTGTTCTACTATATAGGGGGATTTTTATTTCTAATGAAAGCTAATTTAAAGAAATATACAAAATCGCCCTCGCCATAAGCGAAGCAAATTTAAAGCAACAGTATCTTCGATTTGTTGGTGCTATGAGCGAAGCGAATTTTAAGCAACGAAATCTTCGATTTGTTGGTGCTATGAGCGAAGCGAATTCTAAGCAACGAAATCTTCGATTTGTTGGTGCTATGAGCGAAGCGAATTCTAAGCAACGAAATCTTCGATTTGTTGGTGCTATGAGCGAAGCGAATTCTAAGCAA